>JAZDIE010000228.1:0-7491 GCA_043805295.1 Pseudomonadota bacterium | reverse complement strand
CTCTTGCGAGGACTCTGGTGTTGAAATCAGTAGCATATATCGTGCATTTTTCATAAAGGCCTTCTTCTCTAAGCAGTATAGCCAAAGAATAAACCTCTTCCCCTGTTGCACACCCTGCATGCCAAATTTTTATGAATGGTATATCCATTAACTCAGGCACAACGTGTTCTCGTATTGTCTTATAGAAAGAAGGATCCCTAAACATTTCGCTTACATTGATGGAAAAATCCATTAATAGCGTATCGGATAATTCTTCGTCATGGAGCACCTTATGCTGAAGATCTGATATGCTCTTTGCGCCTGATAGCGCAATCCTGCGCATAATCCTGCGTTTTATGGAACTCCGCGCATAACCTCGAAAGTCGTATCCATATTTAAGGCGAAGGGCTTCAAGTAAAAGCGTAATTTCAATGTCTTGACTGTTTACCTGCTTCATCTATATAACCAGACCCTCAACAAAGACAACAACCGTTCCGTGTCTATCGGTTTTGTAAGATAATCACTTGCCCCTGCGTCAATACATTTTTGCCTATCCCCCTTCATTGCCTTTGCTGTAACAGCAATAATAGGGAGTTTAGTAAACCGGCTTTGTTTGCGAATTGCTTTCATTGCCTCATAACCATCCATGTCCGGCATCATGATATCCATGAGCACCAGCTCCACCTCTGGATGGTCTTGCAGCTTGGCTATAGCTTCTCTTCCATTTCTGCCAGGCAAAATACGCATCCCTTTGCCTTCAAGAAGACTGGTCAGGGCATAGACATTTCGCATATCGTCGTCCACTACCATCACAACGCGATCCTGAAATGCCAGGTCGCTATCATGAGCAAGCCTGAGGAGGTTCAACTTTTGTTCAGACAAATCCGCTTCTGCAAGATGAAGATATAGGGCAGCCTCATCAAAAAGCCTTTCATGTGATTTTGTCCCTTGCAGAATAACCTTCTCAGCATAGTCTTCAACAACATTTTTTTCTTCTATGGAGATTTCACTTGCGTAAACCACAACAGGTACATGAGCTAGTTTTTCATCCCCCTTTATATCCTTCAGCAAATCAATGCCCTGCATATCCGGCAAATCAGGATCAATTACTATACAGTCAAACAGCTCTGTTTTCAGGGCGTGGCAGGCCTCGTTCCCATTAGTCGCGGCAAATATGGAGATATTATTATCCCCCAGGAATTCAGAAAGTGTCTTCCTCTGGTTTTCGTCCGCCTCTATGAGAAGAAGACGCTTTGTTTTAGACGATGCAATCTTATAGATTCTGTCAAACACGTCATCTACATTATTCATATTGACTGGTTTTGTAAGAAAACCTATTGCGCCCATCCTCATTGCATCGCGAGATAAATCAGATGATGATATAATATGTACTGGTATATGCCGTGTTTGCAGGTTGTTCTTCAACCTTGTCAATATACCCCATCCGTCAATGCCTGGCAGATTGAGATCAAGAAGGATGCCCATGGGTTTGTAGTAATCCGCAAACTGAAGTCCGATCTCTCCATCTCCGGCCACTAATGCCTTAAACTTCTTCTCACGTGACAGGTTCCGCAAAATAGTTGCGAATGTAGGATCATCCTCAATAATAAGCATTGATCTATCGCCAGGCGCTATTTCTCTTCTATCATCCAGCACCTCTTCTATAAGAAGGCTTTTTTCTTCAGCCATCACTTTTGAGGTAACGGCTGCAACAACAGATCTCTTTTTCATGGCAGGTTCTTTGGGTTTAGATCCGATCTCTTGCAACGATTCCGGGACATAAAGGGTAAAGACACTCCCCTTCCCCTCTTCGCTTTCAAGATGAATCTCTCCTTGTAAGAGCCTTGCCAATTCCCTTGAAATGGATAAACCTAATCCAGTACCCCCGTATTTCCTGCTTGTCGTGCCATCGGCCTGCTTGAATGCCTCAAAAATCAATGTCTGCTTGCTCTTGGGTATGCCGAGGCCTGTGTCAATAACAGAAAAAGCTACGGTTTTCTCAACGACCAACCCGCTTTCAGGCTGATATTGTTCAGGCCTTGTGATTCTTAATGTTACACCACCTGTGCCTGTAAACTTAAAGGCGTTTGAAAGCAGATTTTTTATAATCTGTTCAAGGCGCTGCCTGTCTGAACAGATAGAATCCGGCAGTTCTTCTGATACTAAAGCCTTAAAAAAAATCCCTTTCTCCCTGGCAATAGGCTCAAACAGAAACCGCATATGAGTTGCCATATCGTTAAGAGCAACTGATTCAGGATGAATCTCCATTTTGCCTGCCTCAACCTTTGAAAGGTCTAGAATGCCGTTTATCAGTTGAAGAAGGTCAGAACCCGCGCTATGGATTATGCCAGCGAATTCAACCTGCTTAACCGACAGATTTCCGTCTTTATTGTCGGAAAGAAGTTTAGATAAAAGGAGCATGCTGTTTAACGGCGTTCTCAACTCGTGAGACATATTTGCAAGAAATTCGGATTTATACTTGCTTGCAGTCTCAATATCTTTAGCCTTCTGTTCGATGATGGAATGCGCTGTTTCAAGCTCTTTATTCTTAATCTCTATTGCCTTCTTCTGATCCTGAAGCATCAGAGTCTGCTCTTCCAGTTCCTCATTGGTTTGTCTGAGTTCTTCTTGCTGTGTCTGTAGTCTTGCCTCAGACTCGCGCAATGCCCTGGTCTGCTCCCCAAGATCCTCATTGATCTGACTAAGCTCTTCCTGTTGGTTCTGAAGGTCTTCGGCCAGGTGTTGACTGGTGTTTAACAAATCTTCCATCTGACCGCGTGCGTCGGCCGAAACCTTTGCAACAGCGATATTCCCTGATACACGTTCCAAAAAGGCTATTTCCGCCTCGGAAAATGAGTGAAATGATCCAAGTTCAATTACACCTTCCACCTTTTCATCATAGATAAAAGGCACAAGTAAAATGTTTTTTGGGAATGCCTCTCCAAGGCTGGAGGATATTTTAACATAATCAGACGGGAGATCTGATAATACCCTGATATTCCGATCAAGGGCAGCCTGGCCTATCAACCCAGCGCCTATCTGATAGGTTTTTGCTAAACGGTCACGTATATCATAGGCATAGGTGCCCATAAGTCTAAGAACGTTCCGGTCTTTACTGTCTATAATATAGACAGACCCTATCTCAGCCTGAGTGCGCTCTGAGATAAAGCTTATAATATTCTGACATAGGTCCTCATTGGGTTGTTCCCCCCTCATTCTATCAACCAAAAGCGCCTGCCCCTCACGAATCCAGTTCTCCCTTTCAACCTTCTGCACAAGCGCTTGCGCCTCTTCAAGCGCCTTTTCATTTTTGGTTGTTACCTCTCTGAGTTTCCCTGTCATATGGAAAAGCGCTGCGCCCAACTCGTCTTTTTCAGATCGTGGCGACACTTGTGTCGTGTAGTCTCCGTTTGCAATCGAGTTCGCCTGTTTCACCACTCCCATCAAATGGCCGGCCATTTCATTAACCGCCTTTGCTAATGTATCGCTTTCACCTCTCACCCTGACCGATCTGCTGAAATCGCCTATTGCTATGGATTCACAAACTTCGGTGAGTTCTTTGTAGGAATCCACAACCTCCCTGAAACTTGCGCCCAACACTCCGATTTCATCTTTTTTGCCCGACGCAAAATCTGTATACGAAAGATCCCCGACAGCGATCCTTTCCCCCCAAGAGGATAACTTCTGTATAGGTTCAACTATTCGTTTGGATATTACAGATATTAAAATCGTTATTGAGACTAAGGAAAGGAAAAGAAAGCCAAGTCCCGTATAGATATTCTCGATGTCAACCAGACATATAATCCCTATTGGAAGAAAAGAAATAGGAAGAAAACTAACAAGAAGCATCTTGCTGATGCCTCCCAACAGTTTGAATTTGTGAGATGATTGTTTGTCAGTATTATGCGATCTCTTCTTCTTTAAAAAAAACATAGGGTTATTCTCCATTCAAAATAGCAAGTCATCATCCTGACAGCATAGATTTTTACATAATCTATAAAAAATCTATGATTTATAATTCGGATTTTTTTTGTAAAAGATTAGTAGCTAGTGCCTGAACGGACCCACCCCACGATAACGTCCTTGCCTTCGGCTAGTGCTTTTGTTAGTGTTTTCCAATACTAAGTGTTCACATACAGGGGACTTTCACCCCATTAGTTCACGCCCATGCCGGGCGTACACGAGTGCGTCAACCGGACGCGCGGGACTACCCCGCATTAATGACGGTTCTCTTTTATTTCTACAGCACATGATTTCTAAAATGCGCCAGCCCAAAGAAGGCGGGAGCCGTATCGGGATTGTGTTTAATGGTTCACCGCTTTTTACAGGCGATGCGGGAAGCGGTGAATCAAATATTCGCCAGTGGATAATAGAGAATGACTGGCTGGAGGCGATTGTCGCTCTGCCGGATCAGCTTTTTTACAACACCGGTATCTCGACTTATATCTGGATCGTCACCAACCGCAAGGAGAAACGCCGTACAGGAAAAATTCAGCTTATCGATGCACGCGCGTTCTTCGTTAAGATGCGTAAGAGCCTGGGGAACAAGCGCAACCAGATTGGTGATGGTGAAGAAAACCGGCCCAACCAGATTGCCGAGATCAGTAAAATTTACGGCAATTACAAACATAATGAAACCCGTACACTTGAAACCGATGGCATCAAAAAGCAGGTGATTGTCAGCAAGATTTTTGACAATGCCGACTTCGGTTACAACAAAATCACCGTCGAGCGCCCCTTGCGCCTGAACTTTCAGGCATGCACCGAGCGCATAGCACTCTTGGACGACATTCGCGGATTTCAGAAGATTGCCGAAAGCAATAAAAAAAAACGAGACTATCCGCCAGCAGGGGATTGAAGCCGGGATTAAACACCAACAGACTATCAAGAACATGCTTGTTGATTTGGGCAAAGCTACGGCTGAAAAACTATTCAAAGACAGCATGATCTTTTTGAAAGAACTAAAAGCCGTCGATCAGAAGTCGGGTGTGCGCCTCTCCGCACCCGAACTGAAAACAGTCCTGGAAGCCCTGAGCGAGAAAGATGAAACCGCTGAAATTTGCCGTGATGCCAAAGGCAAGCCGGAAGCCGATTCCGACCTGCGCGATACAGAGATGGAAACAACTGCAACGCTTGAAAAAATTCACAAATTTCATCTTGAAGTCGAAGATGTCATAATAACAAAAGATTCAGAGGATTGGAATGATATAGCAATTTCTTCATTGGTAATAAAGACCGAACCGAATATGGTCTGTGGCTACCACCTAGCCATGATCCGTCCAACCAAAAACAAACTGATTGGAAGATATCTTGCTCGACTATTTCAATCAAGTGCAATCAATCACCAGTTTCAATTGGCTGCGACAGGTGTTACACGCTACGGGCTGCCCAAAAGTACTATTGGAGAAGCTATTATCCCTCTCCCCGAACAGCAAGCCATCGCCGCTTTTCTCGACCGCGAGACAACCAAGATCGATACTCTTTCTGCCAAGGTGGCTACCGTCATTGAGCGGCTCAAGGAATACCGGACAGCCCTGATTAGCTCGGCGGTGACAGGGAAGATTGATGTGCGAGGCGCACTATGAATTCCTATCTTTTCTCCGCATCCTCCGCGTCCTCTGCGTGAGACAAAAAAGCAATGGGGGTATTATGGAAAATGACATGATGCAGAATAAAGGTGAAATAATAATCTACACCAATGCAGAGGGGACAATTCAGACCGAAGTCCGCCTGCAGAAAGAAAGCCTGTGGCTCAGTCTTAATCAGATTGCTGAGCTTTTTGAACGTGATAAATCTGTTATTTCCCGGCATATCAAGAAAATTTATTCTGAAGAAGAACTTGATGAATCGGCAACTGTTGCAAAATATGCAACAGTTCAAATTGAAGGTGGCCGAAAAATTGAGCGAGCTATTGAATTCTACAACCTCGATATGATCCTCTCAGTCGGCTACCGGGTCAACTCCAAACGCGGTACCCAATTCCGCATCTGGGCAAACCGCATTCTTAAGGAACACCTGGTTCAGGGCTACACCATCAACCAGAAACGGCTCGCTGAGCAACAAAGCCAGATAGCGCGGCTGAAAGAATCCATCCGTTTGGTAGAGCGAAGCCTGCTGGATAATATCGAAACCATGGACCAGGCACGGAGCGTCATCAAAGTATTGTCTGATTTTTCCCAAGGACTGGAAATTCTTGACAGCTACGACCATGATTCCCTGGAAACAAGCGGAAAAACCCACACCCCTGCCGTGGTAATTAAAAAACAGGAATTTCTTGAGGTCGTTTCCGCCATGCGACGCGATTTTGATTCCGATATGTTCGGGAAACCCAAAGACAACAGTTTCGACAGCTCGGTCTGCCAAATATATCAAAGTTTTGCCGGCACGGAACTCTATCCCACCATTGAACACAAAGCCGCCATACTCCTTTATCTCGTCGTCAAAAACCATTCGTTTGTCGATGGGAACAAACGCATAGCTGCGGCGCTCTTTCTCTACTTCCTGGAGAAAAACAAACTCCTGACGCGTCCTGACGGTCAAATAGCCATCAGCAACGATGGACTTGCGGCATTGACGCTGCTTATCGCCGTATCAAAACCCGAAGAAAAAGATACCATGATCCAAATTGCCATCACCATAATGAACCGGAGGCAGGAGTAGTAGGGGACGGGTATTGATTTATTGACATAAATTATCCCATCACCTTGAGTTGCTTTTCCTTCACGATTGTTTCGCCCCGTTTTGCCGATTGGCTAGCCGTGTGTTGTGTGTGCCTTGAAGTATGGAATACCCAAGTGATTGAAAATATCATCTGTGCGAGCCTAATCCTTGTACAGAAGTTTATACCTATACTCATACAAAGGAGTAATCCGTATGAGTAGAAAGATAGCGTATCATCGTGAGGTGATATGGAGGTGATATGACGGAGTTACAATGCACCTGCCACTACGAATAGTTTTTTTCAATTCCAATCCCACGAAGCGTTTCAATTAGTTTTCTCTTATCAATGGGTTTGACAAGATAGGCATCGCAAAGGCATTTAAACGCAGTAAGCACGTTTTTTATATCGCCCAACACTGTAGTCATTACAATCTTTGCCCCATTAGACGAAATGATCCCTTTAGCTTGTTCCATTGCCCTGATTTCCCTGAGCGCGCTTTGCCCATCCATCTCAGGCATCCTGATGTCAAGGCAGATCAGATCGTAGGGTTCGTCCGACCCCAATGCAATACGCACGGCCTCGATTGCTTCTTTTCCGTTAATCGCGATATGTGACGGGCCATACTCTTTTAAGAGTTCCTGTAAAAGCCACCGGCTGATAAAATCATCTTCCACAATCAGTGTTTTCATATTAACGCTCCATTTTTATTCTGCATTGACTGGCAGCCATTTTAAAAGTTTTTCAGCCAATATCTGTGGGCTGATAGGTTTTGCCATATAATCGTTCATCCCTGCTTCCAGACACTTCTCTCTGTCGCCAGACATGGCATGGGCGGTCATGGCAATGATTGG
>JAZDIE010000227.1:0-8365 GCA_043805295.1 Pseudomonadota bacterium | reverse complement strand
TTTCAAGCACTGTACGTTTTCTTAGCTTGGTCGAAGCTGCGCTCAAGATTGTTCGCATGGCTCGCGCAGTGCGTCCTTGTTTTCCAATAACCTTGCCGAGGTCTTCCTTTGCGACTTTGAGCTCCAGGACTGATGTCTGTTCGCCTTCTACTTCCATTACTGAGACCTGACTGGGATTGTCTACGAGCGCCTTTGCGATCTGTTCTATGAGTTCTTTCATCTTTCGACCCTCCTACAAGAATTAGAAGTTCTACTGTTCGGTTACAGCTGATGCAGCTTCTTGACCAGACTGCCGGTCAAGGATGTTCTTGACGGTATTAGTTGGGAGCGCCCCTTGTTGCAGCCAATGTGAAATCCTCTCTTGCTTTAGCGTAACTACATAAGGCTCAACTAAGGGATTGTATGTGCCGACAATTTCAATGAATTTTCCGTCTCTTTTGGCCTCTGAACTCGCTACTACGATCCGATAAAAAGGCCTTTTTTTTGTGCCATATCTGGCCAATCTAATCTTTGTTGCCATAAATTTTGATGTATCCTCCTTATATTAATAATAAGATTAATATCTTATTTGGTTTGATATTTCAACTACTAAGTCATAATTAGCTAAAAAATAAATAGCATCTGAACTAACATAGACACTAAATATTATCCAAACATTCCGCGTCCCATTCTCATTAGTCCGCCTTTGTTAAGCTTTTTTATCATGTTAAGCATTTTGGCATAATCTTTCAAAAGGCGATTCACGCTTTGTACGCTTGTGCCGCTTCCTTTTGCAATCCGTTTTCTTCGGCTCCCATTGATAATGGTATAGTTCTCTCTTTCCTTTGTGGTCATGGAATTAATGATCGCCTCGATCCGGACTATTTCCTTGTCATCTACATTCATGTCTTTTAATTGCTTGGTCTGCCCAAGGCCTGGTATCATGCTTATTATTTGTTCAAGAGACCCCATCTTACGGATTTGGACCAGTTGATCACGAAAATCTTCCAGCGTAAACCGGTTTTTTTTAAGTTTGGCTTGAAGTTCTTGAGCCTTTTTTGCATCGAGTGTCGCCTCTGCCTTTTCGATAAGACTTAAAACATCACCCATCCCAAGAATTCGGGATGCCATGCGATCAGGGTGAAAGCCTTCCATTGCATCGAGCTTTTCGCCGGTACCGATGAACTTGATCGGTTTTCCTGTAACCATCTTCATGGATATGGCTGCTCCGCCTCTGGCATCTCCATCCATTTTGGTTAAAATAATGCCGCTGATATCCAGCGTGTCATTGAACGCCTTAGCTACTGTGACAGCGTCCTGGCCGGTCATTGCGTCAACGACAAGGAGTATTTCCGAAGGGCGGACTGTGTCACGGCTGAGTACGAGTTCATCCATGAGTTCCTGATCGATATGAAGCCTGCCTGCCGTGTCAAGGATAACCGTATCTCTCCCTTGCCTTTTTGCCTCAGCAACACCCTCACGGCAAAGCTCAACAGGGGTTTTTTCAGTAGAGGAAGGAAAAACAGGGATGCCGAGCTGTCTCCCCAATGTCTGTAACTGCTCAATAGCAGCAGGCCTGTATATATCAGCCGGCACAAGATACGATTTTTTACCTTTTTTTTCCAGCAACCTTGCCAGCTTCCCTGCAGTAGTGGTCTTTCCGGATCCTTGAAGCCCAACCAGCATTATCACTGCCGGACTAGGCCCTGACAGTCGAAGGTCGACAAATTTGTCCCCCATAAGCCGCGCCAGCTCTTCGTTTACAATCTTTACAATCTGCTGTCCTGGCGTCAAACTATCGAGCACATCCTGTCCGATTGCCCGTTCTTTTATTGTCTGGATAAAATCCTTGACGACCTTGTAGTTGACGTCGGCCTCAAGAAGCGCCATCCGCACCTCTCTCATACCGGCTTCAATATTGGCCTCTGAAAGCCTACCGTGCCCCCTGAGCTTTTTAAAGGCTAGATTTAATTTTTCGGTTAGATTATCGAACATCTGTGAGGTTCTCTCTTTTTTATGATGCTTACCAGAAAAGTCCTTGCTCTGGCCGTCTCAAGGTCATAAAGGTACATAATTGTGTCTGTTCAGTCCAATGTGCTACAATTCTGTCCACATGCTCCTGCTTGTTGTTAAGCTAATAACAGGGATAACTTTACCATAATTTGTAAACGAGTCAAGAATTGATGAGGTCGCAAAAAGTCTTACGGGCTATAACGGCATGAATTTATTTGAAAAACAAGTGTTTTTTGCTTGTCGTTTATTGGGTTTTGTGATAGATGTTGTAGCATAATTACAATCTGTTATGGGCGTTTCATATGGTTGCTTTTTTAGTTTCACGCAATACTCGTGAATTTGGCAGGATCAAACATCTTGATTTAAAAGATTGGGAGACTGAATAATGCCAATAGGTTGCATTTTTTATATCTCAGTAGGTTTTGTCGCCGGAGGCATTTTTGCATGGCTAATTGTCGCAGGACGCGCAAAGAAGATGGAGCGCCGCGTTTTTGGACTTGACGGAACAGTGGCTGAGTTAAGGACGCAAAACAAAAAGACTGAAGAAGAGCTTGAAAGGCTTCAATCCAAACTGGAATCAGAGCAGGGCGCCAAGGTAGAGGCCGAGACACTGCTTAGTGAAACCAGACATCGTCTTGTTGAAGAAAAAAAAATGCTGGATGATGCAAAAGCCAGGCTTATGGATGCGTTCAAGGCAATCGCCGGCGATACTCTTGACAATAGCACAACAGCGTTTCTCAGGCTGGCTAAGGAGACCTTTGATAAGGTGCTTGCCGAGGCAAGAGGTGATTTTGGCAAGCGCCAGGAGGCTATACAAGGGCTAGTCAATCCCTTATCTGAATCCTTGAGACAATTCGAAGGTCATGTCAGAGCGCTTGAAAAAAACAGGCAAGAGGCGTATTCAGGGCTTGCGGAACAATTAAAATCGCTTTCCACAACACAGCAAAAGCTTCAGAAAGAAACGGCAAACCTGGTAACTGCGCTGAGAAAACCGCATGTACGGGGGCGCTGGGGAGAGATGACGCTGAAGCGGGTGGTGGAATTGGCTGGGATGTCCGAACACTGTGACTTTGCAGAACAGGTTGTATCTGATTCTGAAAAAGGGAAATATCGTCCTGACCTTATTGTTCGTTTGCCAGCAGGCCGTGAGATCGTAGTAGACGCCAAGGTCCCGCTTGAGGCATATCTGGATGCGATATCAGCGGATTCAGAGGAATTACGTAAAGCCGCCATGTCAAGACACGTCTCTCAAGTGCGAAGCCATATGAATGCTCTTGCTGATAAGCGCTACTGGACTCAATTTACCAAGGCGCCTGAGTTTGCCGTGATGTTTATCCCCGGCGAGTCGTTTTTTAGCGCAGCGGTTGACGCGGATCATCGCCTTATCGAAGACGGTCTGGAGAGGCGTGTGGTGCTAGCCACTCCGACAACCCTTATTGCTCTTCTAAGGGCTGTGGCTTATGGGTGGAGGCAGGAGCAGGTTGCCAGGAACGCTCAGGAAATAAGCGATCTGGGAAAGCAGCTATATGAACGCATGGCAACCCTTGCCGAGCATATAGCAAACATCGGCAGGGGACTGGAAAAAGCGAGCACGGCATATAACAGCGCAGTAGGTTCAATAGAGGCCAGGGTTATGCCGGCTGCTCGTAGATTCAAGGAACTTGGAGCGGTCTCAGGCCCTGACGTGCCTATTATTCAATCTGTTGAGGCAACTCCTCGACAAATGACGGCGTCGGAGTTTATATAAGGGAATTGGCTGTTCATGAATAAATCGGCAATCTATCCAGGCACATTTGATCCTGTTACAAACGGGCATATCGACATAATCAAACGGGCGCTTAATGTAGTTGATAGCCTGATCGTCGCTGTGGCGATAAATCCGACAAAAACCCCGCTTTTTACTGTGGATGAGAGATGCTCCATGCTGCGAGAGGCGTTGAAGGACATATCATGCGTTGAAATTGACACATTTGATGGGTTGCTGGTTGATTATGCGGTAAGATCAGGGGCTGGAGTTATTGTCAGGGGTTTGCGCGCTGTGTCGGATTTTGAATATGAATTCCAGATGGCCTTGATGAACAGGCGGTTGAACCGGCAGATTGAGACCATGTTTTTAATGACCGGCCTGCGATGGATATTTACAAGCTCATCTATTATCAAGGAGGTGGCCAGATTCGGTGGCGACATAGAAGGGATGGCGCCTGATATCGTCTGCCAAAAACTAAAAGAAAAGTTTGGGATAAGGCACTAGAAAAAAATATTTTACAATGGACCTCTGGCGATTACACATATTTTGTAAGGTTGTTGAAGAAAAAAGTTTTACCAAGGCCTCTGAGTCTGTGCGTTTGTCGCAACCGACAGTGAGCGCTCATATAAGATACCTTGAGGAATACTTTGGGTCTCCGCTTATAGATTACACAAACAAAAAAGCCCTTCCTACAAAGGCCGGAGAAGTGCTTTATTCATACTCCTTGAAATTACTTGCCCTTAAAGAAGAAACGGAATCCGCGGTTGCGAAATTCAAGGGGGCCGAACACGGCCATATTATGATCGGTGGAAGCACTATCCCCAGCAGTTATATCCTCCCGCAATTGATAGGGGCGTTTAAGGTCATTTGTCCTGGGGCAAAAATAACCTTGGTGCAGGACGATACTGATAAAATCATCAAAGGAGTTGCTGAAGGCTTGATAGAAATCGGTTTGGTGGGGGCGCGATTGCCTGACAAGAGAATAACATTTACACCATTTGAAGAGGATGAACTGGTTTTGGTTACGCCGCTTTCCCATCATTTGGCTAAACGTAAATATATATCAATAGGAGAGCTTAAGATTGCGCCGCTTATCATTCGCGAACGAGGCTCTGGAACCAGGCGTATACTTGAAGAAGCCTTGAAGCAGGCAGGCTGCTTGCTTGAAGATTTTAATGTAGTAGCCGAGATGGGAAGCAGTGAATCAGCGCGGCAAGGGATCAAGGCCGGTGTGGGCGTGTCTATACTTTCGAAAAAGGTTGTCTCAGATGACGCTGAAAAAAGTTTTTTTTCTACAATAAGAATAAAGGAACTCTCTCTCAAAAGAAGCTTTTATCTTATTTTAAATAAACAAAGGGCGCAGTCTCCGTTGTGCAAGGCATTTGTATCTTTTATTACAACATCCGGGAATAAGCGCGCGGCATCGCCTGCGAAAGCTGCAAGGTGTGTTCGTCCAAATGGTTAAGTATGACAGTCAGATCTGGATCTTCTTTTTCATAGACATCCAAAGCAGTAAAAAGGATATCCTTCCAATCTTTACTTGTAAAACTGCTTAGCAATAAGGCGAATTCCGTTATATCCCCAATATTTATTTTTTTGAGCCTTGTTTTTTCCTTTAACGCCTCAAAAAAACCGTCCGCTGCTGCATACAAAACAAAATCATCGGCCCATGCTATGTCTCCAACGCCGTCCAGCCTGTCCAGCCTGATCTTCAGGGATAACAAGGAAAAGAAATGGGTTAATGCGGTATATTGTTGTTCAGCCTCATCTGGCAAAAAATAGATAAGAGGGGCATGCCCTCTTGCAGTGACGATTTTTACGCTGACCTTATCGTCTCCTTGCAGCATTACTATAAAATCTCCCGCAGCATGGTGCCAGGGGAAGATTTGGCTAAAATCGTCCGGGTCATAATATAAGGTAAGCGTTATCGCAATCTGTTTATAGAGATCATATGTCTGTTCGTTTGAAAGGTAGCTATTTCCCCTGTCATAGTCCCATACAATCACCTTTTGTCGGTTGTCTAATGGGTCTATCGATAGATGAAACTCGTAAAAATCATGAAACCATTCTGCAAGAAACATTGAGGCAGATGACTTCATCCCTTTCTGTGATTCGTATTCGACCTCTCCTGTTTCATATACCGCAGGGAGATATGGGCAAGGGAGCTGCCCTGCCAGTCGTAGCAGGGCGGGGATCTCTCTGCTCATGTAGCGTTTAGCTTGAGGGGTAAAGGCGACGTTAACTGCAAAGGGTATGATTGAATCGATTATATGAGCTCCCACCTTTGCCACATTATATAGCGATCCATGTTTTTCAGAATAAATAATAACCTCTTTGAGGTCTTGTATCAGAATGTTTTTGCCTAATCTTTTGCTGGCTGCTTTTAAAATAGGCTGATATGTATCTTGGGAGATGAACTCTTTGACCATGTTGAGGTATTGGCCATATCCAAGGCTTGGAGATGTTTCAATGATCGGGTCACTATCGCCTGTAAGTGCCGCATCTATGCGACGCGTAATCATTGGCATGGCCATCATGGCATTGTCCATCACAAGGCTTCCTTGTGGTGAGGATACCATGTAGCGCACGCGAGGCTTATGATCAGTAGTCATTTTTGCATATAGTATAGACTTCAAGAAAAAGATTTTGGACTGCGGTATCGGTCAGAATTCCTTGTGCGGCGTACAGGAAGTACGCCTCCGCAGATTCCTCCCTCTGGCCTTGCCAAAATCATTTTCTTAAAGTCTATAGCAACAGGGGGGAAGCTAAAAGACGATCCCTACTTCAACCCCAATGATATCAGCCTGGGACTCAGGTTGATATGCCCCGTCTTCAACGTCTGATTTTGAAAACTTCATTCCCTCATATGTAAGCGTGGTTTTAATTCTGGGCCATTGGATTCCTATTTCGCCGAACAGAGATGTCTCGTTACCTGGCTTTAGCGTAACGCCATACCCGAATATATTAACATCGTTTTCTGTTAGCAGGGAAGGTTTTACGCCTATTTCACCTAATATTCTGGTTTGACCAGTAAGTGGATAATCCCCGTGAATCCCTAGTCGGCCATATAATGTTGTCCATGTCTCTGTATATCCGACTGCAAAGTCTGTGCTATTAATAGTTCTATCCCATCTGCGATACCCAATGCCTAAAAAAGGCATAAGAAAACCCTGCTCCAAAGGGGCGGATGTCCATCTTACGCCTGCGTCACATTCCATTTTCATTCCAACATATTCTGTGTTTGATTTCACAGGGGTGCCTCCCTGAGTCTGGCCATCGTAATCTATGTCGCCGCCAAAGAGTCCTACGTTAAGCTTAATAATAAATTGTTCTGTTATATCAAGCCATGCATCAGCGCCAACCCCTAATATCTGTCCAGATTCTTCCAGCAACTCAACTCCATCATCATCCAATTCTTTCCAGTTAAAGTTCTCTAATCTAAGATAGGAACAGAACTCGTTGGATGATTCGGCAATAGATTGCATGGCGCAACAAACCACGCTAAAGGCAATAACAAAGATGCAGAAGAGTTTTGTTTTTGTATTCATTGCTTACTCCCTTTGATAGAAAATGTGTTTTATTGTTTACGCGCCAGCAAGACTCTGTCCATTTGCTCTTTCAATGACTCCGGGGTAAAGGGCTTTGCAAGATAGCCGCTGGCCCCGGCCTTAACAGCGGCCAGTACCTGAACCTTTTGCCGCTCGGCCGTAACCATGATAAACGGGATATGCTTTAACTTTGGGTCATTCTTAACGCTCTTCAAAAAATCCAGGCCGTTCATGTTGGGCATGTTCCAATCGCACAGTATAAGGTCGATCCTGGCGCTGGCCAGTTTTGCCAGTCCGTCGTTGCCGTTTTCTGCTTCGATGATATTTGTGAATCCTAGCCCAGCCAGTTGTTTTCGCACTATTTTTCTCATCAGGCCCATATCGTCAATCACTAAAATAGCTATATCCTGGCTCATCCATAATTCTCCTTTAACAGAACGTCTCAAACATAATTATAGACTTTAAGAAAATGGTTTTGGCAAGGCCGGAGGGAGGAATCCGCGGAGGCGTACTTCCTGTACGCCGCACAAGGAATTCCGACTGATAACGCAGTCCAAAATCTTTTTCTTAAAGTCTATAGCACAAGGTTCAGCACATGTCCTGTGGAATCATAGTATTCTTGTAAAGGCCTTCTCCGTTGCGCCGCAGATCGGGCATTTCCCAGGGGGCGCTACCTCGCATGTAAAACCGCATGTGGAACAGACATAATAGTCAAACTCTTCCTGTGTTGTCAGGTTGGCAAGCGCTTTTTGAAAAAGCAGGGCATGAATTTCTTCTGCCTTTGATGCATTGGCAAAGCTTTTTTCAGCAGCCTTATTCCCTTCCTTCCAGGCAGTTTTTATCATTTCAGGATACATGCTGGTATGCTCATAAGTTTCGTCGGAAATCGCCTTTGTAAGATTCTCTTCGGCAGGTTTAACCAGACCTGAAACCCTAAGATGAGAAAGTGCGTGCACTGCCTCTGCCTCTGCTGTTGCGCGAAAGAGTTTGGCTATTTGCTTGTATCCTTCCTTTTCCGCTTGTTTGGCAAAAGCAAGGTATTTGCAACTGGCCTGTGATTCCAATGCAAACGCGTCTA
>JAZDIE010000226.1:0-3812 GCA_043805295.1 Pseudomonadota bacterium | reverse complement strand
AGATGATCTGGTTACGGCCTTTTTTGTTGAGCAGGTGCTTCGTGAAGAAGGATTTATCGTTAGGCGTGTTTCAGATGGCAGACAAGGGCTTGAAGAAATTCATGCAAAAAAACCTGACGTGATTTTTCTTGACCTTGTGTTGCCCAAAATCAGTGGAGAGTCTCTTATACGGCACATACGTGAGGCCTACAGTAAGGATAATTTATTGATTGTAGTAGTTACGGCAACGGTTATTGAGAGTAATTCTACCTTGCAAAATCTTAATGTTAATGCGGTTATACCTAAGGGGCCGCCCGAGTCTTTCAGAGATGATATTATTGAGGTCTGCCGAAGCATCAAACAGAACGGGAAAAACCTTCAAGATTTATCAGGACGGCTTCGCGCTCATACTTTTGCCAGAAGAGTAGTCAAAGAGCTACTTGATTCACGCGATTATCACAACAGAATGATCGAGAGCCTTAGCAATGGGTTCATTATCATTGATATTGATTTTAAGATTATAAAATTCAATACAGCGGCAACTGGTTTAATGGGAACTTCAGCAAGCGATCTGCTTGGCAAATCACTTGTCGAAATACTGGAAAAAGGGGAACGATCCTTTGTTGAGGAAAAGTTGTCCGACCTGTTCAGCGACAAGCCATTGCAGGGGAGCTGTAGAACAATAGTTCACAACAGCAGACTGATCGATTTTAAGATATCAGGGATTACCGACGTGAAAACCGGTAAAACAATTGCGGGCATTGTGCTTATTGAAGATGTCACGGAGCGCAAACTCCTTGAAAAAAGCCTCCGCGAGGCTGAGGAGCAATACCGGACAATTGTCAATACAGTGCCGGATATCATCTATCATCTGGATTCAGATGGCAAGTTTATATTTGTCAATTTCGCTGTAGAGGATTTGGGGTATAGCCGTGAAGAGCTTGTGGGCAAGAGCTTTCTTGAAATTGTTCATCCTGATGATAAAGAATGTGCAAGACATGTGCTTAACGAACGCAGGACAGACCCGCGGGAGTCAAACGGTATTGAATTGCGTTTGATACCAAAAGATACAAAAGACGCCAAAATTTACAGTGTTAAAAATATGCCCGTGATTATTACAGCCAGAGGGCTATATTCTGTCTCAGATATTGACATCAACAACCCTCAAAAAAGGTACCTGGGAACTCAGGGGGTTGCGCATGACATAACAAAACGCAAACGCATGGAACAAGTGCTTATTAAGGCGCAAGAAGACTGGGAAAGGACATTTGATTCAATACCAGATTGTGTTGTTTTGGTTGATATTAACCACAAAATCGTGCGTCTTAATAAGGCTGCGGCAGACCTTGCCGGTCTTGGCAAGGCAGACTTGTTGGGTAGTTATTGTCAAAATGCGTCTCAGTGCCACGGCTATCCTGATTCAGAATGCCCTTTAAAACAATCTACCAGGGATGGTCTGCCACACTCTCAAGAGGTTTTCGCCAAGGGGAAAAAGGGTAAAACTTACATATGCACAACATCCCCCATAATAGATGAAAACAGGGAGGCGCTGGGATACTCTGTTTCTTTATGCGATATTACTGAAAGCAAGCGGTTATACGAACGGTACAATGAGGTTCAAAAAATGAAAACATTGGGCACGCTGGCTGGAGGGATAGCGCACGATTTCAACAATCTTCTTATGGGGATTCAGGGGTATACTTCCTTAATGCTGTTAAAGGTAGACCCACTTCACCCGCATTTTCAACAGTTAAAAAAAATAGAGTCACAAGTAGCACTCGGTTCTGACCTGACACGGCAATTGCTGGGGTTTGCCAGGGGTGGAAAATATCAGGTAGCGCCTATCGACCTGAACAAACTGGTTGAAAAAAGCATAGATGTGTTTGGAAAGACCAAGAGAAATGTATGCTTTCGTGCAAATTTAAATAAAAACTCCTTGATTGTTGAAGTCGACCAATATCAGATTGAGCAGGCATTATTCAATCTTTATGCAAATGCATGTGAGGCAATGTCTAACGGCGGAGACATTATTGTAGAGACAAAGTCGGTTGTCATGGATGATATTGAGGCAAAAGGCTACCAGGTGAAACCAGGCCAATATGCCCACCTTGCTATTACCGACACAGGGAGCGGCATCAATCCAGAATTCAAGGATAGGATATTTGAACCATTTTTTACAACAAAAGAAATGGGGCATAGCGCAGGTCTTGGTTTAGCGTCGGCCTATGGTATTGTGAGAAACCATTCAGGCGCTATAGATGTGGAAAGTGAGTTAGGTAATGGGAGCACGTTTCAAATTTATCTACCTATCTCAGATAAGGCATTAATTAAAAAACAGGAAATAACTAGTAGTTTAAAAAGCGGAAAAGAAACCATTTTGTTGGTTGATGATGATCTGATGGTTCGAGAGATTGGCTCAGAATTGCTTTCATCCTTAGGATATAAGGTCATAAGCGCTGATAGCGGGAAAAAAGCCGTGGAAATTCTTCATGCAAAAATGGAGATAATAGACCTTGTTATCCTTGACATGATCATGCCAGAGATGGACGGATGCAGGACATATCGCGCCATGAAGGATATCAATCCAGATATTAAAGTAATTCTGGCAAGCGGCTATAGCAGGGATAGCGAGGCTGAAAAAATTATAGCGGAAGGGGTGAAGGAATTCTTGCAGAAACCGTTTAATCTGGCAGAGTTGTCTCAATCTGTGCGAAGTGTGTTCGACAGCATGTTAGGATGCATTACAAAATAACATGACTAATAACATTGGGGCAAATCAAGATTCGGTACGACCTGTTAGTATCGTTGGCTCTTGAGAGAAAAGCCTTTCATGGCGAATGTAATTACACATTACGACCAAGAAAAATTGCTCATGTTATTTTGTAATGCATCCTTAAGGGGAATCATGAGGGGGAAAGACAATAAGATTATGGAGCAGACGGAAGGATCTAAGCGCTTCGCACTTGCTACTACGGTAGCAACGGAAGGATCCTTAAGGGGGAACCTACCGTTGCTACCGTCATTTCTATTTACTTTTGACACTTGAGGCCCTTGCAGATACCTAAAGAATGTTTTGGCATGCCCTTTTCGTATTTCCACAAAAGACTCACTTATAAAATAAGTGTTTTTGCTATTACCATAATGTCAGTTTTTTACTTGTATTCCCCCACAAAGCATTCATGCTTTGTGCAAATGTAGTTTGCAATGTAGTTTGTAATTGTCCAGCTTGTTTTTGGGCTTCAGAGAGCACTTTTTGATCGCCTTTTTCATAGACAGTATTTCCGAAGTTGTCAACAACTCTTATTGCGCCTCCTGTAGAACTTACAGATACACGACCATCAAATGTCAAACGCTCTCCATTTATAATCACTGTCGATTTTCCAGTCTTACTATCGTAAGAAGATGAAAGAGATGACGAGGTACTACCAGATGCAGATGATGTCCCACCATAAGTATATGCTGAACCTTCAGAGGTGCTTACATTAGATAAAGAATAGGTAGGGACAGAAGGAATATTGGGAACAGAGATATTAACAGGGAAACAATAAGCTGGAAAATTTCCTTTTTCATTAAATGTGAAGCCAGGAAAACTATTTCCTAATGTAGGGTTACCATAAGTACCACCTGCAACTAGGTTTCCATTTAAAAACACACTCTGATCTATAAAAACATTTTGATTTGAGCTGGCAGGGATACTTACTAATGGATTGAAACTAATCTTAAACCCTGGCTGGCTAATCTGAGCTAATGACGATATAGTAGTTTGTGGTATTCCGCCATTTACAGAAGTTGTTGTCTCCAGTAGACCGGTACTACTATAGGAAAATGCACTA
>JAZDIE010000225.1:0-2459 GCA_043805295.1 Pseudomonadota bacterium | reverse complement strand
GCCAGCTCGACCATGGCGCATTAAAGATCATCCATCAACTCATTGATGGATTTTACGGCAATGGTCTTTGCTTTTTCAGTCAGATGCGTGTAGACACTTGTAGTGGCAGGGCTACTATGGCCCAACCAGATTTGGATTAGTCGCAGGTTGATGCCGGCTTCCAGAAGATGCGTGGCCCAGGAATGCCGCAGAGTATGCACCGTAGCTTTTTTGTTGATACCGGCACTTTTCAATGCACTGCGAAAAGCGGTCTGCACGCTGCTGTTGCTCAACGGTTTGGTGGCATCGGGCATGTTTGTGCCGCTATTGCCAGCCGACGGGAATATCCAGACTTTGTTTCTGTGGGTTTTCCATTGTTCGCGCAATAGCTCCAAGGTTTTTTGCGGCAGGGGCACGTTGCGGTCTTTGTTGCCCTTGGATTGTCGGACGCTTATGAATCCACGATCGCCGTCGATATCTTCGACTTTCAGGTGTGTGCCTTCGGACAAGCGCAATCCGCAAGAATAAATCGTGGTCAGGCAGGCCCGATAGCGCAACAGCCGTATGTTGCTCAAAAGCTGATGGACTTCATTGCGGCTGAAGACGACCGGAAGTTTTTTTTCATGCCCGGGGCGGATAAACAGCAGCGTTGGCCAGAGGCGCTTGATGGTGTTTTCATAAAAGAATTTGATGCCACACAGGGCGACAGTGCTGGTGCTGCGGCTCCATTTTTTAACGTTTTTGCCGTACAGGAAATAATCTCGCAAATCCTCTTCGGTAATCTTGCCGGGAGTTTTGCCGAAATGTTCGCACAACTGGCGAACGGCGGTGACATAAAGGGTCTGAGTGCTATCGCTGTAGCCTTTGAGTTGTAAATCTTCGATCATCCTTTGTCTCAAGGGTGTCATGGTGTACCTCCTTTTTTATGGTGAATGAAAATGTATATAGGAGGTATACCACACCCTTTTCAGGGTGATCAAAAATGTGAATTGAATCGGGATTGTTTGGAGATTAACTGCGCGAAGCGCTTAGTTCAACAGATATTGGACAGAAGAAATATATTACAAAATACTTGACTTAAAAATTTATTCAATCATATAAAATAAATAGCACATATGCACCACCACCTTCAGGAAAATTATTGAGCAAAGTCAACATGTTGATATAATAATTTAAAAAGTGATATAATAATTCTGTATAGCATAACACTGCGAGTTGTAACTTAACTGCTTGAATTGGATATGTTTTATGATTGAAGAAAGTAAAGCTCCCCACCCTAAAGGGCGGGGGTTCTGACGTGCGTCAGTGCTGCGCGTCCGGGTAAGGATTTAGTCTTTTTAGTATAGCTCCCCTTGAGCCCGTCCTAAAGGACGGGGCTTGCAGGGAGCATCCCGGTCAAAAACGATCTGCAGTAGCTCAAAAATTTTGGGATACTTTTGCGGCATGATATCCGCACGGTGCAGGAACTGCTGGGGCATGCGGATGTCTCTACCACCATGATCTACACGCACGTATTAAACAAGCCGGGGCTTTCGGTTAAAAGTCCCGCAGATCTTTAGTAAATCACAAAGGATCAACATGTAATTACAGGATATCATAGTTGAATATTGGATAAAAATCAAGGAAAATAATTATGTGATTCAATATGTTACAAAATAGGGGTTTTGGCAACGACACAATTGTGGCATTTTTACACACTTTGCGAGGTACTGGTTGCTTTGCTGTATGCTTGATACTGGTTGTCCCGCTTTCAGCGGGATTTCCGCTGGGCTCCAACTGGTTTTAACTTGATTGCTGGAGGCTGGTTCTTGGTTTTAGTTTAGTTGCCGGGTTCTTGATACTGGATATTTGAACCTCGTTAGTTCATCCTGGCTTGTTTGCCGTATGCTTTTTGTTTTTCCTTGACTGTAAACCCGATTTTTTTCTTGGGTTTGTTCTCCTCAGACAAAAGCTGTTTTATAGCTTCAAATACGATCTGAAACTGCTGGTCGTATTTTTTCTCCATGGATTCAATTTTTCTCTTTAAATCTTCATGGGTTGACAGCATTTTCCGGAGCTGGGTAAATGTTCGCATTATTTGAATGTTGACCTCAATGGCTCTTTCATTGTTAAGTACACTCGAGAGCATAGCCACACCCTGCTCGGTAAATGCTCTGGGTAATGCCGAGGAGTGTTTGAGTTGCTGTAACCGGTCACAATTTGTGACCAGTTCATCTTTTTCCTCCTTTTTCAGGTGAAACATATAGTATAGGGGACGTACATCAACATATAAGTTGGCAGCGGCATTAAAGGATGTTAGACGGAAAATAAGCCGATACTGGGCGGCTGAATTTCTTTAGGAGTAGGCAGGCATCCAGGATATTATCAATATCATAGGACTTCTGGACCCCGGCTTTCGCCGGGGTGACGGTTTTATTGAGTTTTGCAAGAGCCTCCTAAGATTTCAAATATATCCCTGGCAGAAACAGCGCCTTCTCTCA
>JAZDIE010000224.1:0-14683 GCA_043805295.1 Pseudomonadota bacterium | reverse complement strand
GGTTGCTGGCGCAGCAGACACATTGGTTCGCTTTATCAAATATCCGCTGGCGTCATACTCGCAAACCTCAGTACTCCCATCCTGCCGTTTTTTCCACAACGGCCTCCCTAAAAGATCTGAAGCCTCATAGCCAAAACCGGCTGGAAAAATACTGTTCGTGCCGACCAGAGAAAAAAGGCTACTGATACTGAAGTCGGTTTTCTCTACTTCAGTCTTCACGCTAGCGGCATTAAGATTGGTATTGCCAGCCGATAGAGCAATCTTGAGCGTGCCAACTTTTTCGTTACTAAAATAATACACAACACTCCCATCAGCATATTTATCCCAAAGTATCTTGCTTTGAGAATCCATTGCAGAATACCCCATGTCCGCAGGGAAAACGCTTGTGTTGTTGATTGCAGAAGGCCCATCCAAAAGTTTAAAATTTGACTTAATAATCTCAGCGGTTAGGCTTGCAACATTGAGAGTTTTTCCTGAAGGCACAATTACCGTAAGTGTGCCGTTGTTTGCGGGCCTGAAAAAATAGATGACTATATTATCGTTTCGTTTCAGCCATATCTCATTATCCTCATTATCTTTTGCCAGGTAGCTTAAGCCTTCAGGAAAGGTTGATGTATCGCTGATTGCGCCGACACCATCAGAAAACTTGAAAGCAGCGCTGTTTGCAATAGCTGTAGCAACCCTTGTCATATCCAGACTCTTTCCTGACGGGATCGTAACCACAAGAGCGCCGCCGCTTGCAGGATATAAATGACGCACAACACTCCCATCAGCATATTTCTCCCAAAGCATCCTGTCTGTCGAGTCAAGCGCCTTATAGATAAAATTAGTTGAAAAAACGCTGGCATTACTGATAGCGCTTGGCCCGGCTGTCAAACTAAAGCTGCTTGCGCTAACCGCTGAAGAAATCGCATTTATATCATATGACGCTTTGTCTGGTATGATAACAACAAGTTTTCCCGCACACTTTCCTCCCCGCACAACAGGTATCATGTAGCACTCAGAGCCGTCAGGATTCTCCATATATACAACTTCGCCGGTCTCTTCATCATATGCAAAGTTAGCAAGAGTCTCTTCTCCAAGTGTAACCGAGTCAATCAGGCCACTATCGTTATATAGTAAACTCAGCCGTTGTCCTGATGTGCCGCTGATGTTTACAACCCCATTGTTGGACGAGGTCTGTACAGCGCTTCCGACAGAATACAGGAGGTCTCCTATCATCTCTTCTATAGTAGTATTTGAGCTGCCTGTGGCCTTGAAATAGTCTGATAGAAACCCGGCATACACATCATGCGGGAGCACAACCCCCAGCGCACCAATAAGAAGCGCTTCTTTTTGCTGCCATGAGTTTATCAATTCTTTAAGTGTCTTAAGGAGTTCAGAATCTAGCTGCGAAGTTGCTGATGTGCCGTAGCCAGCTCCATAACCACTATTATAAGGATATTGGTTGTAGCCGTAACCACTGGTTCCATAACTACCAGAAGGATACTGATTGTAGCCATAACCACCAGAATAAGAGGGGGCATACCCGTAACCACTAGAAGGATATTGGTTGTAGCCATAACCACTCTGTGAATAATAGCTGCTTTGCTGTAAATAGTAACCGCCCGAAAACGGGCCGTAGGGAGAACTCACAATATTGCTGCCACCATAAGCTGATACTGAATAAACTGCCTTTAGATATTGAGCAAAGGGATCATTAGGATGTGTGACCGTGTTAAGCAGCGAAAAAGATCCTGAAGAAGGCTGCAAACCACCAAACTGGGAAATACCCAATCCCCCCCCTTGGGAACCTGACAAAGTAAACCATGGATCATAGTAATATGTAAGCCTTCCACTTGAATCAAGCTCTACGGTTGCACGGCCTTGTGTATCTATGTTATCATCAGCTATGATCACAAGTCCGCCAGTGTCAGTAATCCATGATTCTAAGGCATGATCCTGACGAACAGGCGTGTTTGTTGCTGTAGTGGTAGTTGAGGCTCCAGGAAGCGGTGTCCCCAACTGATACCTGGACACATCAGCAGCCAGGCCACCAATGCCTCCTGCTGCAGTTTTATTGCCATAAATAGTTTTCAAGTCCGGTCCAACTGTATAAGTATAATTAGTTGCAGCCGCTGCGCCGACCTTACCCGCCGCCGAATCGGATTTCCCACTCACAGAATTTGTTCCATCACCGTATATCACCGTGGGATAGGTAGTACCCTGCGCACCAGAATAGCTAGACTGAGAGGCTTCAGGAGCTTTACGATACATTGTTTTGTTCGTGCCTAAAGCTTGTGTAACATCTTTATTGCCATAAATAGTTTTCAAATCCGGCCCAACTGTATAAGTATAATTAGTTGCAGCCGCTGTTCCAACCTTTGTTGTGGATCGCTGCTGCTGAGCCTGTGCTTGTGGAGCTGTGCCATAGTATGTCACAGCTTTAAATACTTGCTGTTGAGATGGAACGGATTGAGGCTGGCCTACTGTTAGCCCAACTGGTTTGCTGTTGCTGTAGGCGGATGGAAGAGTTGCTCCCGCCGATCTGGTGCCAGCCGAGGTTGGCTGGGAATAACTCGCTCCAGCATATCCGCTTCCACTATTTACTGATTGAGGCTGAACCGTCTTAGGCTGAATAGTTGTGGATTGCTGCTGCTGAGGCTGTGCTTGTGGAGCCGTGCCATAGTATGTCACAGCCTTAAACCCTTGCTGTTGAGATGGAGCGGATTGAGGCGGCTGGCTTACTGTTAGCCCAACTGGTTTGCTGTTGCTGTAGGCGGATGGGAGAGTTGCTCCCGCCGATCTGGTGCCAGCCGAGGCTGGCTGGGAATAACTCGCTCCAGCATATCCGCTTCCACTGTTTACTGATTGAGACTGAACCGCCTTAGGCTGAGATGATGGGCTGTACCCTCCGGATGACGGCAAATTAGAATAACTGCCGGGCGCACCCCCATATTTCCCTCCGGCATTAGAAACCGCGGGAGAAAAAATTAAAGAGCAAGCAAAAACACTGGCCAATAACACTTTACGCTCATTCATAGGATACCTCCTCTTTCTGATAGAAAGATTTTTCTGCTACATGACAAATAGCCAGCAGCAATAAAGAGGCCAAACCCTATCTAAATAAAATTTTAAAACAATATCAGGTTGTTATTATATGCCCTGCGGTATGACATTTACTCAAATATGCAACGCAAGGGAATGGAGGAATCATTCAGACCCAAATAGAGTGGAATATGCCTTCACATTATTGATGGTAACGGTCAGAGGGTTACGGCAGGAGTTCTTCACATTGGCAGCTAGATTGTGTCATGACATGCTGTATCCGATTTTCCATAACCTCTATGAGCGGCAAAAGCGTTTTTTTATCTATGGCTGCAACAGCAATACCTTCAAGCTGTCTACACTTTTCTTGCGCCCACACCGGATCAACCAGGTCTGCCTTGTTAAGCACCCTCAAGGTTTGAATCTTATTTAGGCTCAGCGATTCCAGGATTTGCTCCACTGATTCTACCTGCTGCATAAACCTGGGGTTGCTGATATCGATTACGTGGAGAAGCAGGTCAGCGTCTTCCATCTCCTCCAAGGTAGCGCGAAACGCGACAACAAGGTCTTTGGGAAGCCCTTTGATAAACCCGACCGTATCGGTAATAATCACTTCAGTGTCACGCGGAAATCTTAGCCTCCTGCTTGAAGGATCAAGTGTTGCAAAAAGCCGGTCTTCTGTTAAGATATCGCTTTTCGTAAGAGTGTTAAGCAGGGTTGACTTTCCGGCGTTGGTATATCCCACAATAGAGATAACAGGCATATCCTTTCTATTTCTTTTTGCCCTTCGTTGCGCTCGCTGCTCTCGCACAGTCTCCATGTCCTGTTCCAGACGTCTTATCCTGTCTCGCACCCTGCGCCTGTTGATTTCAAGCTTTGTCTCGCCAGGCCCCCTGCCTCCAATCCCCCCTGTCAGTCTGGACATGGCGGTGTTCTTTTCAATAAGCCTTGGCAATAGATACTTGAGCTGCGCAAGCTCCACCTGAATTTTGCCTTCTCGCGTCTTTGCCCTGGCCGCAAAGATATCTAATATTAGCTGTGTTCTATCGATCACCTTGAGCGCTGTGCTATTTGTAATCGCGCGTACCTGTGACGGATTTAAATCCTGATCAAATATCAGCAGGTTGGAATCCAATTGGAGCGCAAGCATTTCTATTTCGCTTAACTTTCCTTTTCCTAAAAAAAATCTGGGATCAGGCGCCCTATGCTGAATAATAGCCTCTGTAACCTCAGTGCATGAGGATCGAACAAGCTCCTTGAGTTCTTCCATTGACTCGTGCGCCATATTTTTGGGATCAATGGTAACGCTTACAAGGATCGCTGTCTCCTTTCCGGTCACGCGGCGCGTAATCGCTTTTTTTGCAAACTCCGCCTCAAGTGACAGTATCAACCCCTGGCAGTCAATATCCAGGCCATCAATGCTAACTGGTGGCAGTATCTCCCAGTTGCGTTTGTCTCTAGCTTCAGGCACAAGATAGGCTGTCCATATCTGATGCGGCATACCATCTTCGGATAAGGTAATCGCACTTATCAGATCAAGCCTGAGAAAAGCCAAGTCCATGAGATCTTCCTGAGACAACTGCTCGCTTTTCAGGTGGGTATGAATAAACCTAAGCCCTTTTAGTCTTCCTGTTCCTATGCGGTACTTTTGAATCTCATCCGGCAGGTATATCTGCTGATGCCTTCCGACCAACACGAATTCAACTGCACCTTGCCGGTCGATAAGTACCCCTATCTGGCGGTTGGCCTCCCGCGATATTTCACAAAGAAACCGGCATAATTCCGGCGAAACAAGATATTGGGGCAAGGTCTTTCTGCGATAAAGACGCTCCAAGCTGGCCAATTGGCTTGCCTTAAGGCCGTTTGTGTTTCCGTAAAGTTTTATTGGAGTTCCCTCAGTTTATCTTTTGTTTTGCGATAATCGTAACTATTTTATATACTAATAAAGTATCTTTTTTCAAAAAAAATTTTTATTGTTTTTATAGAGCCATATCATGAAAACCAAGCAAATCCTAATAATCCTGCCAATAATCTTCTTTTTATTCCTGGCCGTCAACTTTGTTTTTGTTTCATCAAAGGCAAGACCAGGAGAAAATCAGCTCATAATCGGATCAATAGGCGATGCGTCTTTTCTTAATCCAATACTTGCGCAGGACTCTTCGTCTGGCTCAGTAAACGGTTTTATCTTTAACGGCCTGCTAAAATATAATGAGGAATTGCAACTCACAGGAGATCTTGCAAAATCATGGACTGTTATTGAGTCCCCACAACCGCAAATCACATTTGCATTGCGAAAAGACATCAAATGGCACGACGGACATCCCTTCACTTCCCATGATGTGCTGTTTACTTATAAAAAAATCATGGATAAAAAAACAAACACTGTCAGGAGAAGCGATTTTGAATTAGTAAAATCAGTAATAGCAATTGACCCTTATACAGTTCAAATCAACTATAAAGAACCGTTCTCTCCCGCGCTCGACACATGGACAATTGGAATTATTCCTGAACATATTCTCAAAGGAGAAAATATCAATACTGCATTATTTAACCGCAGCCCAATAGGAACTGGTCCCTTCAAGTTCGATTTGTGGGTAAGCGACGAAAAGATCGTTCTTGTAGCGAACGATGATTACTTTGAAGGAAAACCTAACCTTGATCGTATTGTGTTTCGCATCATACCAGAAACATCTTTGACCGAGATAGAACTTCTCACTGGCGGTATAGACTATAGCAGCATATTCCCTCATCAATACAAACGCATGAAACAGCATACACAGCTAAAATTATATCGCGAGCCGAGCCTTGGATATACCTACATAGGCTATAACATTGAAAACCCGCTATTTAGAGACAAGCTGGTCAGGCAGGCGCTCACCTGCGCCATAGATAGAGAGAAAATCTTAAAATACGTGCTTTACAACCTCGGCCAGATCGCCACAGGACCGTTCCCAAATCATATGTGGTATGCCGACTCTGGCGTCCGTCCGTTCCCTTATGATCCTGAAATGGCAAAGGGATTATTACGAAAAGCCGGATGGCTAGATACTGACGGAGACGGCATAATTGATAAAGACGGAAAACCATTTTCGTTCCATCTTATCACAAACAGCGGAAATGAAACAAGAAGCGATGTGGGAGTGCTTGTGCAAAGGTATTTTAGAGAGATCGGCATAGATGTTGACTTCCAAATCTACGAATGGTCGGTGTTTTTGAAAAACTTCATAAATTCAAGGCATTTTGACGCCTGCATACTCGGCTGGAGCCTAAGCGTTGACCCTGACGCTTATAACATTTGGCATTCAAGCCAGATCAAAGACGGATTTAATTTTATAGGCTATAAAAACCAGGAGGTGGATCGCCTTTTAGTGGAGGGCCGCAGGGCATATGATATTGAAAGACGAAAACTTATATACAACAAAATACACCAGTTGATAAATGAAGACCAGCCGTATACCTTTCTATTTGTGGCAGACTCTATTCCAGCGCTTAGCACAAAATTCAAACGCCTTAAAAAAAGTAGTGGAGGCAAACCAACTTTTTACCCTATTGAAATGACAAAGGGTGGATTGCTATTTAATATTCATGAGTGGGCAATTCCGAGATATACTTCTATGTCAACCTACCCATAGAAACCTTCAGCTTTCAGCCTACCCACCTAATTTTTAATTTATTGAGGTGTATGTATCTTTTCGCCAATACTAATAGCTTTTAAAGAAGAGGTAATTAAAACTGCGGATGTTTTTTCCTCGACATTAAGAACTATAATGCTTCCAATGTCGCGAGGTGGAATAATAACTGTATGTTCCTCCTCACCTGAGTCTAAAACCTTTTTTTCCTGAACGTATACACTATACGACTGACCTGCCTTTACGCCGTCCTTGCGCCCCTTGTCAATAAATACAACCATATAATCCCAAAGAATTGAGCTTTTCTCTTCCTGATCAACGCCTATAATCACTGCCTCAAAACCAGACAAAGGTTCCAGCCGCTCTATTTCAGGAGATTTTTGTTCATAAGAGACCAGAATATCACCAGACTCAATCTCCTTGTATGCTTTCAAAACCTTACAGATGACCAGATCAGGCCGGACATCCATTACATCAACAAGTCCAACAATCAGGTGTTGAATACCCGCGATTATTTCATCTTCCTGGTGGTATGGATGACTGATTGTGCCAATGATTCTCAAAACAGCAAATCGATCTCCTTTTGAGAAATGCCCACCTGCTCGTGGAGTGACATAGATAACTTCTCCAGCGCCCATCGTTGTCATATGACTTCTGGAACCAAATACTTTTCCTAATCCTTCCTGAGAGGTGTCACGTATAAACCCGACCTGTTCAATGGCTGAGTAGTAAATTTTTTTTTTCTGTTTCTTGCTGCCGTGATCCCTCCTGTTGGGTTGACTGGACCAAACGCCCCACCACACGCGGCTCACCATCCTTTGCATATGCCTCAATTTCATTGAAACATATTGTCACGACGATCAAAATTAAAACTGTAAAAACAAGTCTATACAGCATATTACAAATCCGCAAGCAGGTCATAAGTATTAACACCCATAAAAATTTTATATCATCTAACATCTGCTATTCGATCAGTCTCTCTAATAATTTTTGGCGTAATAAAAATCAGCAACTCTGTAGTTGAATCGCTTTGCGTCTGTTTTCTAAAAAGCCAGCCGAGCACAGGAATTTTTGAAAACCATGGAAGCTGAACAAGGGTTAAACCAACATTTTCCACAATGATTCCACCGATGGCCACTGTTTCCCCATCCTTTACCAGCACCTCTGTCTTGGCATTCTTTGAAGTAATAGCAGGCGTGCCATTAAAAACATGCCCCCAATCAGGCTCTGACTTTGAGATATCAATAAGCAACCCAATCCGATCGTCTGGACTGACCCTGGGGGTTACTTTCAAGCTAAGACTTGCACTTATAAATGCAACAGACACTCCGTCCTGCGTTTGTTTTGGATAAGGCACCTGACTCCCCTGCTCAATGCTAGCCTCGACATTGTCAAGAGTGGCAACCTTTGGATTTGATATGACCTTGCCTTTCCCCTCTGACTCCATGAGCTGAAGCTTAGCGCGCAAAGTCCCACTGCTTAAAAGAGGATTGCCATCACCGCCCGTTCGCCCTAAAGATAGATCAAGCCCGCCAAAAGCTCCGCCTGCCGGAAGACTTGCCACCCAACCTTCTGATGCGTCTGCTCCCTGAAATTCAAGCACTCCGCTCATCGTACTTCCCAATGCCTGAGAGGTATGGCTTAAGCTCTGCCCCCACTGAACTCCGAGTTCGTGCTTATAGTCAACTTGTACCTCAACAACACGCGCCTCAATAAGCACTTGTTTTGTGGCAATATCCAGCTTTTTAACTATTGCCTCTGCTGCGTTCAGCGCCTCCACAGTATCCCGCATGATGATCATATTGGTTCTTTCATCCAGGGTACAAGTGCCGCGCGGGGTCTTAACATCATTAATCCGGCTTTGAATATCACCTGCCTTGGCATAGTTCACCTGTAAATATCTTGTATATAGCGGTTCAGCCTTCTGCTGGGAAGCCTCTTTTGCAGCAATCGCGTCCTGTTCCCGCTGCAAACTCTCCATACGTGCAATCCGCAGGACATTTCCTTCCAGAACCATTCCGAGATTGTTCATGCGCAACACCAAATCAAGCACCTGATCCCATGGAACATTTTCAAGTTTCAGGGTGATTTTCCCCTTTACGTCATCGCCTATTACAAAGTTCTGACCGCTCACGTCGGCAAGTATTCTAAACACATTTTGAATTTCAGCATCCTGGAATTCAAGTGATATCTTTTGGCCTTTAAATACCTTGACTGGCGGCCCATGCCCTTCCGGTTTGCTTGCTTGTGAATCCTGATCGGCCATAGGATTTGTGTCAAGCGCCTCTGAAACCATATCAGCCGCAGAACCAGCGGACATCTTTTTTGATGCGTCAAAATAAATCGTATAAATATTTCCTCGTTCCTCAACGCGATAAGGCACCATTTCGCGAAGTTCTACGGCTATAAGCACATTGTTTCCGCCATCCCTCGCCTTTAGAGGAGTTACCTTATCTACCGCAGTTTTAAATCGAGCAGCATTAAGCGGTCGTTCCTGGTACTCCATTACACGAGTATTTTCAAGCACTAAGACAACTTTTTTTTCAGCATCCACACGATCAACCTTATAGGGAACTCTTTGAGAGGTCTCTATAATGACCTTGGCCTTCCCCCCGCTCAACGCCTCAAAATCAACCCGATTAACCCATCCAACCTTTACCCCTGCCACGCTATTTTCAGCATTTACAGAAGATGAGGGGAACATCGGCTGTTTATCCTCCTGAAGGGTTTCTTCCTTCAAAGAAGGTTGTTGGGCTAGAGCAGCAGACGACTTGTTATACTTTACTACCAAGTCATTCCCTTGTCTTGCCACCTCATATGTTGCAGATTTTTTCATCTTTATTTGGACACGAGCAGAATTTTTGTCTTCGCGCTTATCGCACATAATAGACTCAATCAGCTCGCTCTTTACGGAAACCTCTTTTGTATAAGAAGAAAATATTGTATTTTTAAAAATAATATTCACGCCTAACGGGGTACGAAGCACTCCATAGTCAGCATCGTGCAGGCCATTAGCAAATTTAACAACCACAGACACATCACTTCCTGTCTCTTGCACATCTATTGCCTGAATAGTGTTAATATCAGCGCTGGCCGCAGGTTCGATCTGGCTGACCATCAGATGCACTATATCGGATTGCTGCGCATATCCTGCTGCGCAATATCCTGTTAAACCAACCACAATTATCAAGCAAACCAAGTACTTAAATGACCGGTTCATTGCACGCCCCCATCTTCATATTTTTTGGGAAGTTCCAGCGTAACCACCCTGGTTTTTGGTTTATTGGTAACAGTATCGACAATATCCTCATGGATTACGATCTTATCCTTAAGGACTTCTTCCACCTTCCCAAAGTCTCTGCCAATATATGTACCCTTGGTTATGATATATCCCTTGCCGGACGAATCTTGCACCATAGCCCTGTTGCCATTAGGAGAGACTATTATCCCCACGATTGATATTTGACCTATTTCCATCTTCTGAAGAGGCGTCAGCGGAATTTTTGACTCAGGTCTCTTCTGCGTCGTCGCCTGCGTCTCTTTCCGTTCTTCTATAAAAGGGATAAACGGATCTAGCTTTCCTTCTGGATTATAGGAATATAAAGGTGCGCTTGCAGCCTGATTAGACTGTGAAGCAGGAGGTTGTGTAACGGCCGGAGTTATGCCTCCAGTAACCGGGATATCTCCACGTATCAACTGTTTTTCAGGTGGCTGTGTCTCTTCTCCAGCGCTCATGGAAGAAAAGTATAATACCAGCATAAACGCCAATCCTGCTATCCGCATTAAGCCTGCCTTGTTATTTCTGTGGTGTGCCACTTTCGATAAACCTATACGTTTTTGCAACACAGGATGTGCTCAAGGTTATTGTCTCGTTATTCTTCTGACTATCCATAGCGACATCAAAGATATTTACTATTCTCGGAAGTTTACTGATCTGATCAAAAAACAACGCTACGTTATGATATGTCCCAAGCACCTTAATTGTTATCGGTATCTCAGCATAGAATCCCTTCATTGTCTCGTTTTCCGGCTGAAAGAGGATAAAATCCAACCCCACCATCTTGCCGGCTGTTGTGATAGTCTCTAAAAGTTGAGGGATCTCCTTTTTGTCTGGAAGAAGCTGTAAAACCATTTTAAGCTCTATCTCCGCCTTTTCCAAATCCTTCTTTAACTGCACCAGCCTTTTTGCCTCATTTCTGGCCTTATCCAATTCCCCTTGAAGTCTGTCATATTCACTGTTTAACTGTGCCAGCTCTTGCAACTTAGGGGAATAAAAAAAGTAGTAAAAACCTAAAGCCAACAAAACAACGACCACTAAACCAACCGTTGCCCGTTGTCCAAAGGACAATGCGCTGATTCTATCCAGAAAAGGATCGAAAAAACTTGTAGTCTGTTGTTTCTTCATTACTTATTAGCCTGAGCGGTTGTTGTTTTAGTCTGCTCACTCATCGGCTGACATCGAATCTGAAACTCCTGTAGCTTCATTTTGTTTACGCCTAATTCTGTCTGCCGGGAACTCATCAGACTCACATCCTTAAAAAAAACATCTTGCGCGCTCTCAAGATTTCTCATGAATTGGGCTACCGTTGAGTTGTCCATAGCCGTCCCTTTAATATCAAGAAAGGCCTGATCGTTTTTGAGTGAAACAAACCACATTTTTTTAGCTACAATACACTTAGTCATGGAATCCAGTATCCGGACAGGACCGCTGCGGCTAGTGTTAAGCTGGCTGATTACTTCTTTTTTTTGCTTAACAAGGTTTAATGCCTCCTCGACCTTTTTTGCCTCTTTGATGTCAGCCTCATAACTAGCCAGTTCAGTCTGGGCATTTTGAACATCATTAGCGCGACTCTGGCATTGGGCTAACTTTCTATACCACATCCCTGCCATAACCCCTGCCAGCACAAGAACACAAATAAAAAACAGTACTAGCTGTCTTTTAACATTATCTTTTTTTCTGTCGCTTCTAAAGGGAAGCAGGTTTATTCGAATCATTTGTCATCTACTTTCCTGAGAGCCAATCCTACTGCGATAGCCGCCTGCGGAGCAACCTTTTGGATATCTCCTGTAGCGCCATGTTTACCTTCCATAGTCAATGCGTTGAAGGCGTTAAGCACCTCAACGCTGATAGAAGTCTCAACCTCAAGCATATCTGTCAAGCCTTCAATATGGGCGCATCCGCCACTGAGCAAAATCCGCTTAATGCTTACATCAGTATAGGTTGTATAAAAAAAATCAATTGCCCTTTTTATTTCCGTACACCAGTCAGACGTGGCCTGACTAATAATCTCCTGCAAATCATAAGGTGAGACCTTGTTGGAAGGAGCACCCAGCTTAAGCGCTTCAGCCTGATCAAACGTTAGGCCAAACTTAGACATAATTTCCCGTGTTATGTGTTCTCCTCCAACAGCCACGTCTCGCGTCAAAACAGGGGCATTCCCTTTTAGTATATTAATATTCATTTTATTGGCCCCAATATCTATGAGAGCCGTCTCGCCATCCTCAAAAAAATAATTTGCTTCATACGCATTCTGCAAGGCAAACGCGTCAACGTCAATTATAACCGGAGATAGCCCTGCCCTTTGCAAGATATCCATATAAGTATTCACGATCTGTTTTTTTGCCGCAACAAGCACCACCTTCATCTGGTTAGGATTTTGATCGCTCTCTCCTACTATATGAAAGTCTACATTCATATCCTGAACATCAAAGGGGATATATTGCTCAGCCTCCATATGAATTCTTTCGCTCAATTGCGTCTCAGACATCTTAGCCACGCTGATGGTTTTTATAATTACAGAATACCCAGAAATAGCGGCTGCAACCATGCTATCTTTCAAACCGAGGCCTGTCATAAGTTTCTTGATAGTATCAACAACTAGTTCTGGCTCACGGACAACGCCTTCTGATATCGTTTCCATAGGCAACGGGCTCATCCCAAAACGCTTGAGTATAAATCCGCTGGGTTTCTGATATATATCAACCGCCTTGATAAACCTCGAACCAATATCAAGACCGATTACGTGATCTTCTTTAGAAAAAAGCATATCTTCCCCGCACCTGGAATCTCTTCAGCTTGTTAAAAACAAGTATAACAATTTATTTTCTGTTAATAGTTTTTATTAACACTAAGGGTATCCTGTCAAGAGAATTGTTTATTTTATTTTAGTTTAGTTTTTTTAGTTTTTATTTTGTCTATCGGCAAACCTGATAGAAACATGAATCTGTTTTTCAAAGAAAGTTGACCTGGACAAAGTATATGTGTATCAATACACCATTTCTAAAATAATAATCAGAAACCTAATCGAATAGCAAGGGGGTGCCAATAAAAAAATGATAAAAGAATCAGGTCTTGAAGATATTTATGAGAATATAGAAGAAGGCGAACGGCTCTCTTTTGAACAAGGGGTTAGACTCTATAGATCAAACAACATACTAGCCCTCGGCAGTCTTGCCAATATTGTGCGGGAGAAAAAAAATAAAAACAAGGCGTATTATATCCATAACCAACATCTTAACTATTCTAATATTTGCATCAATCAGTGCAAGTTCTGCGCGTTTGGAAAAGAAAAAAATGACCCGTCAGCATATGTAATGAGCATCGAAGAAATCGCGGACAAAATCAAGGAACGGATAAAAGAACCAGTATCAGAAGTGCACATAGTCGGGGGGCTGAACCCAGACCTTCCTTTCAACTATTATATAAATATGTTAAAAGCGATAAAGCAGATAAGGCCCCAAATTCATATTCAGGCATTTACCATTGTAGAGATAGCCCATCTCGCAAATATTGCGGGAAAACCAATTGCTCTCATTATTGAGCAACTAAAGGAAGCAGGGCTTGGCTCGATACCAGGCGGAGGAGCAGAGGTGTTTAGCGCCAGGATACGGGAACGGTTATGCCCTAAAAAATTATCTCCTGACTCCTGGATTGAAATAGCAAAAAAAATCCACAGGATGGGGCTGCGCTCAAACGCAACTATGCTCTATGGCCACATTGAAACCTTTGAAGAATGCCTGGAACACCTGATCACCCTGAGAGCCGCTCAAGACGAGACAGGGGGATTTCTTGCCTTTATACCCCTTGCGTTTCATCCAAAAAATACAGCGCTTGACAATCTCTCGCAAACAACAGGTTTTCATGATCTCAAACAGATCGCTATCGCTCGCCTTATGCTGGACAATTTCGACCATATCAAGGCATACTGGGTCATGGTAGGGACTTCGCTTGCTCAGACTGCCCTATGGTTCGGCGCAGATGATATCGACGGAACTGTAATAGAAGAAAAAATAACCCATATGGCAGGCGGAGAGACATCCCAGGCACTTACACGTGAAGAGCTAAAGCGTCTAATCCGAGAGGCTGACAGAGAGCCAGTAGAAAGGGATACTTTATATGCGAATCTATCCTAATGAAGCGCTGCGTCTTTATAAAGATTCCAACATCCTTACGCTTGGGGGATTGGCGCATACAATCAGGACACGGCTTCATCCTGAAAAAGTTATTACATATATTGTAGACAGAAATATTAACTATACCAATATCTGTATATCAGGATGTAAGTTTTGCGCCTTTTACCGGGACAAAAACGCGCCTGACGCATATCTGCTTGACCTAAAAACCCTTAAACATAAAATAGAAGAGACCATTGCCCTGGGCGGAAGACAGATTCTCCTTCAAGGCGGCCTCCACCCTGATCTCCCTTTGGAATACTACGAAGATCTATTGCAAAAGATTAAACATCATCACCCTATATGGATTCACGGTTTTTCTCCCCCTGAAATCATGCACATAAGCAATACCTCAAAACTTACGGTTAAAGAGGTCATTGCCCGTCTGATAAAAGCAGGATTAGACTCCATACCTGGCGGAGGCGCAGAGATACTTGTTGATCGTGTAAGGGATAAGATATCGCCCCTAAAATGCAACTCCGAGCAATGGCTTTATGTCATGGAAACAGCGCACGGCCTGGGACTTAAAACCACAGCCACCATGATGTTCGGCCATATTGAGACCGTTGAAGAAC
>JAZDIE010000223.1:0-8806 GCA_043805295.1 Pseudomonadota bacterium | reverse complement strand
TACACTGTGTTTGATTGAGTATTTTGAGGATTTTAAAATCCGAGCCTGACGTAGAGATGAGCCTGTTGATTTAGTCAAAATTCAAGGTTTTCGATCCTGTAACTACCTGATTTTATTCGCCTCAATTTCATGGAAATTGCTTATCTGGGACTAAATCAACGGACTCAGAGATTGAGCCAAAGGGAAGGTTTTCGTTCAGACACAAACTACATTTTTTTTAAGTTTTTTTTGGTGATAGCTTTTTTATGCCATAAACAAGATTGCTTGGGCAGCACTCTCTGCTCAAAAAAACAAAGGCTATATCTAATATTCAGAGTAGTACTTTTTAAAGTTGACATTTTGTCGCCTTCCTGAAAAAGGTACAGGGGACTTGCACCCCATAAAATCATGCCCATGCCGGGCACACACAAGGCAATCCAGCGGACGCCTTACAGCCGCCGCTGATTTTTTATCGTTGAGCCTGCCAATTCTCATCCTTACGTTACGTTGTGCCCATACCGGGCATGGGGGTTAGTTGTTGCGGGTTCATTAAATAAAAACAACGGGAGGACAAAATGAAAAAACTTTTTACATTTACAACATGTGTGGTGCTTTTCGTCTCCATGTTTTGCGTGTGTTACAGCGAGAACAAAGGCAAATTAGGAGTTGTCGGATCAAAGATTATTGAGCCGGCAATGATCATCTCCAGGGAAGATGCCAGTGTGCTGACCGGTGTCAGTTTTGGCGAGTGCACCGTCAAGGAACAGCCTGTTGTAGGCCTGAAACTGTGCGTGTATGAAAAGGACGGGGCTTTCCTGCAACTTGGATTGACGCAAGCTGCTTTTATGGACAAGAAGGGCGGGAATACCCCTGAATCCATCTATAACTCGATTAAAGGTGGCTTTGAGGATGCTGTAAAAATCGAAGGCGTTGGCGATGACAACTTTATTGCGCCTCCGGGATTGCACATAATGAAGGACGGATATTACATGACAATTTCGCTGGGGATTATGACCAAAGATAGGGAAAAGCTGAAGGCAGCCGGAATGAAGGCGGTCGAGAATCTTGGCAAGTATGTGCAGAAAGGGGGGCAGGCTACTTGGTGAGACTGTCCAAATAAACGGATTGTGTTCGCGTTTTATACTCAAAGTGTTTTTTGAATTCATGGCAAAAAAAAAGAAAATTCCAGCAAAGGATCAGATATGGATAGAAGCAAGAAAACGGTTTCATTTTTCTGATATTCATATTCAAATGGCTCGCGAACTCGGCTTAAATCCAAAAAAATTCGGGAAATTGACAAACCATAGGCAAGAGCCTTGGAAAGCGCCTTTACCTGAATTTATCGAGGATATCTATTTCAAACGTTTCAAAAAAGAAAAGCCCGATACAGTCAAATCCGTTGAGCATGTTGTCAAGGATCGAAATCGGAAGATCGAAAAACGTAGAAGACTAAAGACAGAATTCAAGGCAATAGAAGATGATGAAATTCCATTTTAATCCATTATAGCTGGCGCATGAGAGTATTTTAATAATGCCAAAATATCAAACAATATTCGAATACAAAGAGGAAATATATGGAGTTGTTCCGAGGGCCAATGATTGGGTTCACTATACAAGTATTCTTAGAATAAAGGATGGTGGCAAGGTACCAGTCTCTCTTGAAATGATATTTGTTCCGCCACACCCTTTCGCATTTAATATGCCAGAAAAACATTTCATGAAAGCTAAAAATGTTACTGGCGCATATACAGAAGTAGTAAAGTTTTTTAAAAGCTTTGGAATTGAATTCAAATCTTGATTGTTGAATACGCAGGCGGACTTTTTACAAATCCATCAAATAAAATCATAGACTTTTTCAAGAGCCTTCGACAACAACTCAGGGTTATTTCCCCCTGCCTGTGCCATGTCTGGCCTGCCGCCACCGGTTCCACCAACTATAGCCGATATCTTTTTTATAATCTCTCCTGCATGGTAACGGGAGGTTAGGTCCTTTGTAACCACTGATACAAGAAACGCCTTGTCGTTAGCTACGCTCCCCAGCACAATAACCCCTGACTTTATCCTGTCCCGAGCCTTGTCAGCCAAGTCGCGAAGCGCGGCAGGGGTCTCTGCTGTTACCTGCTTTGCAAGCACTGATATGCCGTTTATTGTCTTTATATCTTCGAGAGAAGACACCTCGCCTGAAAGCATTTTCGCTTTTGTGGCTACAAGCTCCTTTTCAAGGTTTTTATGTTCAGAGACTAGTCGTTCAAGTCTTGCAGGGAGATCAAGCGCCTGCACCTTAAGGGAGCCTGCGGCCTTTTTAGCTGTATCCGCCAGGTCACGCAAATACGCAAAAGCAGCCTGACCTGTAAGCGCCTCAATCCTTCTTACACCAGAGGCAACGCCAGACTCTGACACAATAGCAAAAAGCCCGATATCCCCTACACGGCGCGCGTGAGTGCCCCCGCACAGCTCCTTGCTAAAATCTCCTATTGAAACCACACGCACTACATCCCCGTATTTTTCTTCAAAAAGCGCTATAGCGCCTGTTTTGCGTCCGGCATCTGCGTCCATAACCTCTGCTGAAACAGGAGAGTTAAGAAGTATCCTCTCATTAACCAATATCTCGATCCTGCGGATAGTTTCATCGTCTACGGCGGCAAAATGGGTAAAGTCAAACCTGAGCCTGTCATGTGCGACAAGCGAGCCTGCCTGTTTTATGTGAGCGCCCAAAACATTTCTCAATACAGAGTGTAGGATATGCGTTGCGGTATGATTTGCCGCAATGGCGCGTCTTGTGGCCATATCCACTGAAAGAGTCGCCTGATCTCCTATTTTAAGATACCCTCTGGTTACGATCCCCTGATGAATAATAATACCAGACGGGTCTTTCAGTGTGCTTTTCACCTCTATGCTTCCGTTCTGCGCTGATATTATACCCTGATCTCCTACCTGACCGCCGGACTCGCCATAAAACGGGGTCGCCTCAGTCACCATTTCAACGCTCTCCCCCTCCCTGACTTCCTCTACCGTATTCCCATCCTTCACCAGCCATACAATGCCTGACTCGCACTCTTCTATATTATACCCGCAGAAATCCACCTTTACCCCTTGTCCAGCCAAACACCTATATCCATCCCATTTTCCAGCGCCTTTCCACGACAACCTGGAACGTACACGCTGCGCGTCCATAGCTTCATGGAAGCCTTTTATATCAAGCGTCATACAACTATCATCGCGAACCATGTCCTGGACGATATCAAGAGGAAAACCGTACGTGTCGTATAGTTTAAAGATGAGGTCTCCGGGCACAATTCCAGCGCCCTGCGATTTCAGCGCATGAAGCGATTCGTCAAGCAGCCGCAATCCTGCCTCAAGTGTAACGGCAAACCGCTCTTCCTCGTTTATTATTACCTTGCGGATATAGGCGACAGCGTCTACCAGATCAGGATACGCTTGGGACATTACCTCTATAACCTTTAATGCTGTTTCATGTATAAAGGGACGCTCAACACCGAGCATCCGGCCATGCCGTATAGCGCGCCTCAGAATCCTGCGAAGCACATACCCCCTCCCCTCGTTTGATGGGAGGATGCCGTCTCCTATAAGAAAAGCCGCAGCCCTGCTGTGATCCGCCACAACCCTGATTGATATGTCTTTTGACTTATCAGAGCCATAGCTCCGTCCGGACAACTCTTCTATCGCCTTAATAATAGGCATAAACAGGTCAGTGTCGTAATTAGTCTGCGCGCCCTGCATAACAGCAGTAATCCGCTCAAGCCCCATTCCTGTGTCGATACTAGGTCTGGGAAGCGGCGTCAATACACCTGATGCGTCCCTATTAAACTGCATAAAGACCAGATTCCAGAGTTCAAGATACCGGTCGCAATCGCACCCGACCCTGCAATCAGGCTTACCGCAACTAAATGCCTCCCCCTGGTCAATTAATATCTCAGAACAAGGGCCGCAAGGCCCTGTCTCGCCCATAGACCAAAAATTATCTTTTTCTCCCATGCGGGCTATGCGATCCTCCGGCACCCCGATCCTGTTTTTCCATATATTGTAAGCATCATCGTCTCTCTCAAATACAGAGACCCATAGCTTTTCAACAGGCAGCTTGTAACCATTCACAAGCAGATCCCACGCATACTCTATAGCCTGTTCCTTGAAATAGTCCCCAAACGAAAAGTTTCCCAGCATCTCAAAAAAAGTGTGATGCCTTCCTGTCCTGCCGACATTCTCAAGGTCGTTATGTTTCCCCCCTGCCCGCACGCACTTTTGCGCCGTAGCAGCCCTGATATAGTCCCGCTTGTCTTCTCCCAGGAAAACCCGCTTAAACTGAACCATGCCTGCGTTGGTAAATAAAAGGGTGGCGTCGCCGTGCGGTAAAAGTGACGAACTCAAAACCCGCTTATGCCCTTTTCCCTCAAAGTATGCCAGAAACTCTCTTCTCAGTTCTCCTGAGGTCATTATTCATTCCCCTCCGCTTGAGGCGTAGCGTCATCCGGCTTAAAAACAAGGCCAGCCGTCTGCTGCACACGAAGGCTGATCTTTTCGAGCGCCTCCGGATGCTCCATCAAAAACCGCTTGGCGTTCTCCCTCCCCTGGCCTATCCGTTCCTTTTCAAACGAATACCACGCTCCGCTCTTATCTATAGCGCCGGTTGCAACCCCCATATCAAGAAGATCGCCTTCCTTTGATATCCCCATGCCGTACATGATGTCGAACTCGGCCTCCCTGAACGGAGGCGCAATCTTGTTCTTAACTACCCTGGCCCTAGTACGGTTGCCCATAATCTGGTCCCCTTCTTTGATTTTCCCAATGCTTCTAATATCAATACGCACAGAGGAATAAAACTTGAGGGCGTTTCCGCCTGTGGTTGTCTCTGGATTTCCCATAAATGTTCCGATCTTCATCCTGATCTGGTTGATAAAGATAAATGCTGTCAGAGATTTGCTGACGGTTGATGTAAGCTTTCTAAGCGCCTTTGACATAAGTCTTGCCTGGAGACCTACTTGCAAATCCCCCATCTCGCCTTCTATCTCAGCGCGCGGAACCAACGCCGCGACAGAATCGACCACAAGCACATCAAGCGCGCCGCTTCGGACAAGCAATTCGGCGATATCCAGCGCCTGTTCCCCGGAATCAGGCTGAGACACTAAAAGATCGTCGGTCTGCACTCCCAGGTTTTTGGCATACTGAATATCAAGGGCGTGTTCCGCGTCTATAAATGCGGCAATCCCGCCGGCCTTCTGAGCCTCAGCGACTATATGAAGCGTAAGCGTGGTCTTTCCCGAAGACTCAGGGCCAAATATCTCCGTCACCCTTCCCCTTGGAACGCCGCCCACGCCGAGCGCCTGGTTTAGCGCAAGTGAACCTGTTTGAATGACAGGCACCTTAGCAATCTCTCCGCTCCCCAGCTTCATGATGGAACCCTTGCCGAATTGGCGCTCAATCTGCCCCATGGCCACCTCAACCGCCTTTAGCTTTTCGTTGGAAACGCTCACTTCCTTTTCTCCTTTCTTTTAATTTGCCTTTTCACTTTCAACTTTCTTCCCTAACCTGCGCTGCCAAAGCAATCGCTGCTTCAATCCGCGCCACGTTATGCCTTGCGATATTACCTATTAAACTTCAGCGTAAGGTGAATTTGGGTCGGCCTCACCCACCGGAAATTTAAATTATCCCTAAAAACCTTCAGTCTATCCACCTGAATAGTTACAATAGCGCACTATATAAAATATTAGTCATTGTTTGCAAGAGACAATTGAAACCTGCAATGCTCGCATATCCACTCCAATGCCTTTTGCGACGCCTGCCACCGGATCGAACTGCGGTCACCTGTAAAAAGATACCCCCTGCAGGCAGTTCCACCAGCAAAAGCAAGTGAGATAAACACTGTCCCAACAGGTTTTTGAGAAGAGCCGCCCGATGGACCTGCTATGCCGGTAACGGAAAGCCCAATATCCGCATTGTTTATTCTCCTGACGCCTTCGGACATTCCCCTGGCAACAGGCTCGCTTACCGCGCCGTATCGTTCAAGAATTTCCGCGGACACGCCAAGTATGTCTCTCTTTACCTTGTTAGCATAAGCGACAACGCAAGACTCAAAAAAAGCAGAACTCCCTGATATGCTTGTCAAACGATATGAAATTAACCCGCCAGTGCAAGACTCGGCAAGCGAAATGGTAAAATGCGCTTTAGTGAGCAAAGATGCGGCGTCTTGTTCGATATCCACCACAGATGCCTCGCCTTGGTAATTTTCCATGGAGTTAAAAGGTTCAGGAATTTTATAAAATGCTGTTAGCGATGATAGCCTTGTTCGGCAAGAGAGTCAACTCAAGCGCTTGCCTTTTTTCAAAAATTGCCTGTCAGCGCTAAAGCGCAGAATTAGCAGAATTAATGGAATCGAGGCGCCTTTGCCAGCACATCTAGTATTGAGTTTTCAATGCCTATTATATGGTCAGGCTGATCGACTTTTTGTCCATAATTATCTCTTACATAGAAAATATCTACAACCTGATCTATCTTGGTTGCAATTTTAGCTATCCATATATTGAGATTGCGCTGAAAAATAGCATCGGTCAGTCTATATAGTAGTCCTGGAGAGTCGTGTGTATGGACTTCAATGATAGTAAAAAAATCAGAAGTATTATTGTCTACAACAATTCTGTTCGGTCGCTTTCCTACTATTCTGCCGACTCTTTTTTGTGCTCCAAACTTTTTGCCTAAAGCAGCCTTTATCTGTAAAGCCCCTTTTATTGCAAGCCTTACATCGATTTCAGCCGCCTGCCATATGTTATTCTCAAAGATGTCATCAAAAGGACGTTTCACATTAAAGACATCAACTGCAATTTTGTTAAACCATGTGTATATCTGGGCGCTTAGTATATCAAGGCCGTGCAGTGCAAATACACCGGAAAGTCTTGAAAAAAGACCCGGAAAGTCTTTTGTAATAATAGTTAGCTTGCGATAATCTTCTCCAATTTTCTTGTCTACATCAAACACTACCCCCTTTTGTTCTATATCCTTTGCCAACTCAATATGTCGTACAATATCCTCTACAGGCGTTGCCAGAAGATAGCGTGGCGAAAGCTGCCGGAAAATTTTTTCTGTATAATCTCCATATCCTGATAGCCTTTTAAGCACAAAAAATTTCTTATCATCAATCATTGCTGTAGCAGTTATGCTTACCAGTTCTTTTTGCTGTAATATGTGATCTGCCTTAAAAAAAAGTTCTTTGATGAGCGATGCAACCCAATCATTCCACGCCTTTGGGCCGGTTGCCATTGAATCAGCTACGGTGAGCAAATAGAGCATGCGAAGTCTTTCCTTATTGCCAATTTTTCGGGCGCACTCAAGCACTACCTTTTCATCGCCTAAATCCCTTCTTGTTGCGGTTTGTGCCAACAGAAGATGTTCTTTTATAAGAAACAAAATCTCCTCTATAGATTTTTGATCAATCCCAAGGCGTTGCAAAGCCTGCTTAGCCAGGTCAGCTCCATGTCTTGCATGGTCTGCATCCTGGACCGCCTTTCCTATGTCATGCAAAAGGGCTGCCCACAAAAGAAGAGTTGGCTTCCTCAGCTCGCGCATAAGTTTTGGGGACAAGGTGTCATTGCTCCGCTCGTTTGGGAGTCGTAACTGCTTGAGAGTTTCAACTGTTTGTATGGAATGCTTGTCAACCGGATACCTATGGTACTCGTCGTATTGGATTTTGTGTACGATCCCTTTAAACTCCGGAATAATGGCGCACAAGATGCCTGTGCCTAAAAGGTCGACTAAGACGCTAAATGGTTGGATCGGCACCTCTAGTATTTTTTCTAACAGTCTAACTGTTGATTGAGATCTAAGGAGTGTCAATGCTATGTCGTTAGAGACTTTTCTGGCAAGGCGTTTGCTCTCGGAATTAACAGGTATTCCCATATAGGCGCTTTGCTCAAAGATTTTAAGCACAAGGGTAGGATCGTCAACTATCGCTTTTTGCGATACAAAGCCTAATGCGTTTCTGCACACCTCAATGCCTGGTCCAATTCGTTTTTTTTCTGAATTTCCTTTGCGTTTAGTAAGGCTGGCGATCTTATGCATAAACATTTGATGCTCGTACTTTAAGCATTCCATGTGCTGATGCAGGGTTTCTAAAAACAGTTCTACAGGCTGTGCTCCATTGGAGACCTTAATTTGTAGTGAGTCAGCCAGGGAAATTTGATAGGGGAAATAGAGCTGGTCGCACTTGCGTTTGGTGATAAGATGAAGCCAATTGCGAACCGTCCATATAAAGGAAAGAGAGTCTTTTAAGGTGCTGATTTCATCAAGAGTGAGAAGTCCAAATGATTCGAATTCCGCTATATTGTGGATATTATACTGAGATCGTGCCCCCCACAACATGCTATGATAATCCCGCAATCCCCCTAATCCTTCTTTCAGGTTTGGCTCAAGGAGATAGGTGGAATCGCCAAAGCGTTTGTGTCGCTCCCTGCTTGTATCAAGCAGCCAATCGAGGTATGGTCGCTTATTTCGATAAAGCACTTTGTTATACACTGGCTCTGCCAGTTCACTGTACAAAGAAGCTATGCCGCAGATAAAACGGGCGTCAATAAGGGATGTGAACACTTGAAAATCAGATGTTGCAAGCCGAAGGCACTCTTTCAGAGTCCTTGTGGCATACCCCACTTCAAGCCCAAGATCCCATAGCGGGTAGATGATCTCTTGAATCAGGGCATTGGTTTCTTCAGGGACGGCTTTCTCAAAAAGGAAGAGTATATCAATATCAGAATTAAGGCTTTGCTCTTTTCTTCCATAACCGCCAAGCGCAAGAAGCGCACAGGGATTTTGATCTATGCGTACC
>JAZDIE010000222.1:0-9444 GCA_043805295.1 Pseudomonadota bacterium | reverse complement strand
TGATGGGATGGCGGAAATCCTCTCTCAGATTCCAGTCGGCCTCACCATAATAACTGACACTATGATATTCTATCGAAAAATTGCCTATGACCTGTTTGCTTTCCGCCATTGAGAGATCAAACCCAATCCAGGGGCCTTTCCACTCTGCCTTATAGCTGCTCTCTAATCCATCGAACGGACCAGTGGGGGGTATAGTCTGATTCCCATCCGTCATACTAAAGTCTTGATTGTGCTGGGAATAGCCGATCAAAGGGATTAGTGAACAATTCGCCCTTGTCCACCAAAGCTTGTAGCCAACTCCGACTGATTTATCATCGACGCTTCCATCATCTGACGCATTGTTTGATCTGGAAAACTCATCAGTGCGATAGTCGTCATCATAATCCGAATCCTGGTTGTTTCCGTCAAGTATCCACCCATGTGCAAGATACCCCTTTACTCCATAACCAGTATCCCAAAAGGCTGTGCCAGCGCATTTTACCTGATAGCTTTTTAAGTTATCCCATGTAAGCTCAGAGAGTATGTTTGGATTCTGACCATATATGTCACCGGCTATATTCCATTCCAGGCTATCAACGCGATATCCCATGGAAAGATCAATAGAAGTCTCTACCCCGGCAAATGCCCCTTGCACAGAAAAAATAACCGCCAACATAATACTGCAAAGATAAAATGCTATTTTCATGATCAATACACCTTTCGTTGTACTGTTTACCCTCTCCTTCAGTCTTTTTGCCTATCCACCTAACTCGTTACCTCTTGTAGTATCGAGTATATCATCGGTTATAATATGCAATCCTGAAGCAAAAATAACGCACACTAACAAACCCTGCATATGAACCCCTTCAGATACCCTCCTTCGGGGAAATACAAGGAAACAGGATGATCCGACGCCTGGCCAAGGCCTTTAATTATGCAGGCATCTCGCCCAGAATCAAGTGCGGCGGAAGCAACTATCTTCTGAAACAGATCCTGTTTCACATGCCCTGAACAGGAAAAGGTAAATAGTATCCCCCCAGGCCTGAGCAGTTTCAACGCAAGCAGATTTATATCCTTATACCCCCTGCTCCCTTTTGGTATTTGACGGATAGACTCCACAAATTTAGGCGGATCAAGTATAATAAGATCAAACTGACGTCGCGCATCCCGATACCTGCGCAATACTGAAAATACATCTCCTGCAACGTTTTCAACAAGGTTTGCGTCAAAGCCATTAAGTTCAACATTCTTACGCGCAAGTTCAAGCGCATCTGTTGAAGTGTCGATATTTGTCAGGCTCGCAGCCCCTTCTTTCAAAGCCCAAAGTCCAAACCCTCCGGTATACGAAAAACAATTAAGGACATCGGCGCCGCATGCATATCCTGCGACAAGGGATCTGTTTTCTCTCTGGTCAAGGTAGAACCCTGTCTTTTGACCATGCCGAATATCCACTAAAAAGCGAATCCCCCCCTCCCTGATATCAATCAGGGGAGGCGGTTCCTCCCCCAGCAAGAGACCTGCATGCGAATCAAGCCCTTCTTTTATACGTGAGGCTGTGTCCGAACGTTCATAGATGCCTTTTGTTGGCAAAAGAGACTCTATCTGCCTTATAATTTCATCTTTCCAAAGCTCAACGCCTGCGCTCAAAAACTGACAAACAAAAAAATCGCCATACTTATCAATAACAAGCCCTGGAAGGCCGTCTGATTCTGAATTCACTATCCGGCATGCAGAAAACTCTTTGTCTGCAAGCAAACCTTTCCTTGCATTGATCGCCCTTTCTATACGGCGTTTAAAAAAAATACCGGCAATTTCCTCTTCCTGGTCAAAAGACCATATGCGAATACGTATTTGAGAGTCTATAGAGTATGCGCCGGAAGCCAGCCATTCGCCATTTGCTGACAACACCTGCACGGTCTCGCCATTACGCTCTACCCCCTTTATATCCTGAACAGCGCCGGAAAAGACCCATGGATGCCTTTGATTCAAACTCCTTTCTTTCCCTGCTTTTAATATCACCTGACTATACATGCTACTCTCCTAACAAATCCCGCCATTTCTCAAAGGTTTCCAGTTGCTGTGTCCCATGTCTCAACGCTTCCGCCCTGACTGCTTCAAATGTCTTGCATATACAAAACAGACCGTGTCTTTTTGAAAAAAACTTATCCGCGAAGCAAATTATAATCTCCTCAATCGACCTGGGTGTCATATCCCGCACCGGCAGCGGAAGTTTCTGGGCAACTATATCATCTGCTGTGATTCCCAGACCAACATGACGTTCGCACACCAGGGCATGCCGTAAAAATCCTTCTCGTTCAAGAAGCTCTCTTCCTAATATGCCATGTCGAATATATGGTTGGCTGCCCTTACAACCTATCTGAAGGGCGTCTGTGAAAATTATGCCTATGTCATGAAGCATTGCCGCTTCTTCAACAAACACAATGTCGGGTTTATACCTATCAAGCCTCTTGGCTATTTCAATGGCCTTTTTCGAGACCGCTGCGCCATGCTCTATGAGAACATGGTGTGCTTCGGGAGACTGATGGTAGTATTTATTAATAAGTTCATATGGGTTCATTTTTATCCGTCATTAAGTAGCTGTTCAGGTGAATAGACTTAAGGCCATGTAACATATGGCCTTTGGTTCAATCAGAAACAAATTATATCTAAAAACCTTCAGCCTATCCAATTGACTTTTACGTGTAATAGCAAGTATTGTCGTCATATGCCACCTCTTTATGATTTTAAAACTCACTTGCTGGAAAAATTTGGCTGCAAGGTACACCGGATATCTATTGATGCGGGTTTCACCTGCCCCAATCGTGACGGCACCAAAGGTCTTGGGGGGTGTATCTATTGCGGCGAAAAAGGTTCCGGCACAGGCCAAGCCGCAAGTGGTATTTCCATCAGTGAGCAAATAACAATAGGCAAAAAACTTATCTTCAGCCGATATAAAGCGAAAAAGGGGCTGGCATACTTTCAGGCATTCTCCAACACACATGGACCTGTGGAAGCCCTTAAAAGATGTTATAATGAGGCGCTATCCGATCCTGACATTGTCGGGCTTTGTATAGCAACAAGGCCTGATTGCGTGGACGAACAAAAACTCGATTTAATCGCCTCCTGCTCTGAAAAATACCTAGTATGGATAGAATATGGCCTGCAATCCATACACGATAAAACCCTCAAGCTCATAAACAGACAGCACACAGCAGATGATTTTGTCAAAGCGGTTCGTTTGACTCAAGAAAGGAATATCCTGATATGCGCCCATGTTATACTTGGGCTACCAGGGGAGACCAGAAAGGATATACGTGAAACAGCACAAGCGATTGCATGTTTGAATATAGACGGCATTAAACTTCATTCATTATATGTGTCCGCAGACACCCCTTTGGCAAAACTCTATCAAAGAGGAGAATATGTCTGCCTTTCCCAAAAAGAATATATAGAACTTGCAGTTGATTTTATATCAATCTTACCCCCATCAATCATTATTCATCGAATGACAGGCGACCCAGACAGACACAGATTGATAGCGCCACTCTGGGCGCTAAACAAGCAGGACACCATAAGAAAAATTCGCGCCTTATTATAGGATTTACTCAACAGCGGGTGCGGATCTCGTTTTTCCTCTTAAAAGGAAATGAAAAAACTGGCAGATATAGTCAATCCTCCAAAGTCGATACTGTTTTTCCCAAAACGGTCTATTTTGGAATAAACAGCTTCAGCAATAAATCCCATCCGCCCATAAAACGACTCCTCACATGTAAACAGCTTTACTCCAAGGTTTGCGTGGTATCCTCCAACACCATATTCTTCGGCATCATAGATTTTATTGCCAGTCGTTTCTTTGTAGTACCAGTAGTCTCCTCCACATCCAACAAACACAAGCACCTCTGGCTCAACCTCAAAATGGAATTTCCACGAAATAGATGTCGGGACAATCAGCATAGTAGCGCTGGCATCGGATTCTCTCCCAGAACTGGTACATGCCTTACCTTTTTCGTTCATGTATCCAGACGAAAGCCCTATTGAAAAACGTTCTCCGATAAAACGCTCATAAAAAACAGAAGTGAATATGTTGTTACTATAAATATCCTTATGCTTTTCATCAGCAGGGATAAAATATCCCGCTCCCATGCCAAGCAAATTGTCTTTAACAGCATATGCATACTGCGGCAGGCTAAACATGACCAAGGCCACGCCACACATAAACAATATATACAAAATGCCATATTTTTTGGGGTTATTAAAAAACAGCCTGCCCTGCTGTATCAATGAAACAGCCTCCTTCACACAATACGTCATCGTTCAATAGTCCTTCCAATTTTTCTATCTCAATAGCTGTTGACTCTGACTTCTGGCTCTCATTATTCTTCATGTCAAGAGCGCTAACTGCAAAATAATAAACAGCCCCTTCCTTCAGATCAGACACATCGCATGAGGTGTACATGCCTATGGGGATCGAAGTATCATACAAGCCTGAAGATTCTCCATAATAGACACAATAACCTTTAAGGTCAGCCATGCCAGCGTTGTTGCCATTAAACGATACAGAAACCTCCCCTGATCCGGTTATTCCCACTTTTATATTTTGAGGAACATTAGGCGCCCTGGAATCAGGCAAAATATCTACTATTATATCCTCGGATTTAGCTGATTCGTTACCTGATATATCCAGCGCCACCATAGAAACATAATACCTAGTGGCATTAACCAGCCCGGGCAATACACAGGTATTAACATCCTTGTTATAAGTGACAAGCAAGGAAAGATCAACATTCCCCGGGACCGTACCACACAGTATTTTATAACCAGACAGATCAGCCTCCTTATTCTGGTTCCACATAAGGCCCACTGACGAATCCGTCACCTCAGTGTAAGATTTTATATTAAGACCGGTAGGCTTGGCAGGCACCGCAGTGTCTTTCGATGTCTTTCCTTGTACAATAGCCGATATGGGACTCTCTCCTGATGTATCATATGCAGATATCGCGAAATAATAAGTGGTATTGCTCTGCAATTTATCAATATTAAAGGATGATGTATGCGCATCGCCGATCGCCTGCCGCACATCCAGACTATCCTTAACGCCCCAGTATAGATAATAACCTAGAGCAGTATCGGTATTTGCAGTCCAACTTACCTTAATTGCCGTCTCGCTCGGTGTAGTTGCAAGGCCGCTCGGAACACCCGGCGCAGCGAAACAAGCATGCGGAAATAACATTATAAAAACGATTAGTGTTAACAGCATTTTAAAATTCCCGTTTATTCAAGACATATCGCAACAAAAAGCACGACAACTTCTACCAGCTCGCAAGCGGCGCCCAGTATATCGCCAGTGACTCCGCCTATCCTTGCTATCGAATGACTGCGAATCAACCACGCCGAGCATCCGGCAGCCAGAATATAAATCATACCTTTCATCAGTCCTGCTGCGGCCAGGGCTGCAAGCAGTATAACTACTGTGGCTTTAACAATGGTCTTCCAACCACCTTGTCCCACAAACGCCTTGCCCGTGCCGCCTTCTAAACGGGGATAAGGGCTTGACACTGCTACAAGGGTCAATGTCCATCGCGCGATCATTGGCGCAAGGAGCAAGGCGAAAAGCCCATGACGGCTAGATATGATTTCAAATATTGCCGAGTATTTCCCCAGCAAAACAAGAGATATGGCAGAGACTCCGAATGCCCCTGTGTGAGTATCCTTCATGATGCGGAGGATGTCTGCTCTGCTTGTTGCGGAAAGTCCGTCAGCCCAATCTGCCAGACCATCCAAATGAAGTCCTCCGGTAATGACTACGCATACGACCAGGGAAATAAATGCAACAACAGACGCAGGCAGCCAGGAAGGAGACAATAGAGAAAGGGCAAACACAAGAAACCCTGGAATCAACCCCGCCAGAGGAAACCAGGACATGGAGTCTGCCAGTTCTTCTTCAGATACTATATCTAACCGCCTCTTGCCTATTGGTAGAATTGTTAAAAATGATATAGCCCTGATTAGCGCCCGCACATTACCTCTACTTAGCGCCTGAACGAAAACCCCCCTTTGGCTCAATCTCTACGTCAGGCTCGGATTTTAAAATCCTCAAAATACTCAATCAAACACAGTGTAGTCATTGCCCGAATTGATCGGGCAAACCAGGTATTAACCAATATTCTGGATCGTCCGATCAAGTCAGACGACGACTAATTTTCTTTTTGGACGATGACTAATCTTTCTTGACCTCGAACCAAATTGGAGGTTTCCGTTCAGGCACTATTTAGTCTTTCCATAATTCCTTCTCTTTCCATTCTCTTTAATAACCAATGGAATACCAGCCACCATTAAAACCACCAGAGAGCAAACGCAGGCCAATTGCTGGCCAGCGCATCCGGCCAAGTCGCGAAAGGCTCGCGCCATTTTATTTTCCGGCACAACGCCACAGCCGACCTCGTTTGTTACAATAATTAAATTGCTTGCAGCATTCTGAACCTCCTGCGCTAACTCCTTGATCTGAGCCAGGATATATTCATGGCCGTCTCCCCTCAAGATCATGTTGGAAAGCCAAAGCGACAAGCAGTCAATCACTACCACGCCCGCATCGTTCCTATGCTCCAACAAAGCCGCAGTAAGATTCAACGGCTCTTCCACTGTCTTCCAGCCCTTTCCCCGCCGCAACTTGTGCCTTTCAATCCTTTCCGCCATCTCATGGTCTTTGGCCTCGGCTGTTGCAATAAAAACCCTATTTGCCGATGCCTCAGCCAAACCCAGGGCATATTCGCTCTTCCCACTCCGGCATCCGCCGGTGATTAATGCTTTTATCATATCCGCTGTTCCGTCAAAATTTGCAGCACGGAGTCTATCCTTTTTAACTCATCTCCCAACATATCCCCTGTTCCACATGTTAATCCATCAGCCTCTCCAGAGGAGGCAATCTTTTTCATTATTTCATATAAACCGTCAAACGACCCCTGCACATCCATGTCATCATTCATCCGCTCTTCAAAGCGTTTTCGAATAGAGGAAATATACGCGCTTGACCTAACCTTATAAAGCCTGCCTGTCATTTCATCAAACTCATCCAGCCTCAAACAAGCTGACTGAAAGCTATTCCAACTAAAATTAATCCTTTTTCTATAGTGGCCATAGATCAAATAAAATCTAATCTGTCTGGCCGTGAAACCTTTTTTTAGGATATCTCCTATATAAATAATGCTCCCTTTGCTCTTCGACATCTTTTTGCCCCCAACAAGCAGATGCTCGCCATGTAGCCAATAGTGTGCAAGTTCCTTACCTGAGGCGCTTTCAGTAATTGCTATGTTGTAGTCGTGGTGCCGACAGAGATTGTCAACCCCGCCGCATGCGATGTCAATCGGAAGTCCTAACTGGCTGACTATTACCGCCCCGTCCTGGACATTCCAGGCAGGCCGTCCCTTTCCGATAGCCGTATCCCAAAAGACATCATCGCCATCTCTTTTGCCGTGCCATAAAACAAAATCTCCCAGATTCCACCTCTGCCCGATATACGTATCTTTACTAAAACGAATCTTATTCTTAGGCCATCTACGCATATCGAGTCGGTAGAGTTTCCCGAATCCATTGAATTTGAGCGGGTCAAAAAAAATATCATTACCAAGATAGTAGGCATATCCCTTTTTCAATAATGTTTTTATGAGCGATACTGACTCATCCACTGTCGTAGATGACCTGGGGATAGATGGCGGGAGTTTTATCTTAAGCGCCTCAGCGGTCTTAATAAATCTATCCGCAATACTATCTGTCAATTCAAAAAGAGAAGTCTTTTCAACCTGAGCTTGCGCTATCGACTTATCTTCGACATCGGTGAAATTTATAACCCTATTAACCTTATAGCCAGAATATTCCAGATACCTTTGAAGGATATCCTCAAATAAAAAAGTGCGATAGTTCCCGATATGCGCTTCCTGGTATATAGACGGACCGCAGGTAAATATCTTGACCCTATCGTGAATGACAGGTCTAAACAATTCCTTCTTTCTGGACATTGTATTTAACAGACTAAGACTATCAGCGCCAAGTTTAATCATTTGACCTCATAAGAAAAGGCGCCTAACTACAGGATAAGATCGTGGTTCGCTTCGCTCTCACGATCTATCCTTATTCGTTAGCCCTTTTTCATTCAATGCTCTCTTCCTGTTTTACGGAATATTACAAGGACTTATTCGCCGCGTGTAATTTCTTCCGCAATCATTTCAGCTTGCTTCAAAACCGTCTCAGTTGCCAGTTTCTGCATATCCGGCGGGTAGCCATACTGCCGCAAAGTTCTCTTGACAATAACCTTCAATTTGGCCTTCACGCTTTCCTTGATGGTCCAGTCGATAGAGGCATTTTCTCTGACCTTTTCAAATAATACAACGGCAAGTTCCCTTAACTTGTCTTTTTCCATCACATCCCGGGCACTTTCGTTATTGGCAATGGCTGTATAAAAAGCATATTCAAATTCAGACAGCCCCATCTCCCGTGGCTCTTTATCCATCTTCCGGATGTCTTTGCTTAATGCGATTAATTCTTCGATGACCTCTGCAGCGGTGATGATTTTGTTGTGGTACCTCTTGATGGAATTTTCCAGCATTTCCATCAGGGATTTGCCTTGGATAAGGTTCTTTTTGGTTCTCGTTTTTATTTCGTCATGAAGCAGTTTCTTCAAGACTTCCAGAGCAATGTTCTTATGCTCCATGTTGTTGACTTCCAGAAGAAATTCTTCTGAAAAAATCGAAATATCCGGCTTCTTGATCCCAGCCGCATCAAAGACATCTATGACCTGCTCGCTCACCAATGCCTTGTCAATAACCTGCCTGATAGCAGTTTCAATCTCCTCATCCGTTCTGCCGCTACTTGTGCCCTCGAATTTAGCAAGTCGTGATTTTACAGCCTGGAAAAAAGCAACCTCATCTTTTACATCCATTGCCTGTTCGTGGGGGATGGCTATGGCAAATGCCTGCGACAAGGAAGTTACTTCATTGATATATCTTTTTTTTCCGTTTTCAAGGCCAAGAATATGTTCTTCCGCCGCAAGTATCAGAGAAAGCTTCTTTCTGGTGTCAGCCTCGAAATAATCCTCATATTCAAATCCATGTAACATCTGCGAAACAACTTCCAGTTTTTCCAGCATCATCCGCACTGCTTTTTCCTGGGTGATGGCAGGGTCACCCTTGCCGCCGCTGTCTGAGTAAAACGACAACGCCTTTTTCAGGTCCGAGGCAATGCCGAGATAATCCACCACCAACCCCCCGGGTTTATCCTTATAGACACGGTTCACCCTGGCAATGGCCTGCATCAGGTTGTGTCCCTTCATGGGTTTGTCTATGTAAAGCGTATGCATGGAAGGCACATCAAAGCCCGTAAGCCACATATCGCGGACAATAACCAGCCTGAGTTCGTCTTCAGGGGACTTCATCCTCTCGGAAAGAGACCTCCGTTGCTCTTTTGTCGTATGAT
>JAZDIE010000221.1:0-15633 GCA_043805295.1 Pseudomonadota bacterium | reverse complement strand
TAGGGCTTGACAAAGTGTCAATAAATCGTTTATACAACCTACCAAGCTTGTCTGGTAGGTTGTAGCCTGGTCTTCGGGCCAGGGCAGAGTAGGGCGGTTCGAGAAATCGAGCCGCCCTTTTTGTTGTTTAAGTCCATTTGTTTTTAAAATAGTGCACACGTTTTCACGTTAAACATTTTCTAGCGTGGGTGTCAATTTCAAAATGGGATATCATCTCCGAACCCGCCAGGCGTGGTGGCGCTGTCCAGGCTATCGTCCGCCTCTGGGTTATTAGTCTCGCCGCCACCCTTTGCGCCCAGCATTTGCATAGCCATAGCCACAATCTCCTTAGCCTGGCGTTTATTCCCCTCCTTGTCTTCCCATTCCTTTGTCTGTATGCGGCCTTCGATGTATACGCTCTTCCCCTTGGATAAGTATTCTCCGCATATCTCTCCAAGCCGGCCCCATGCTACAATACGATGCCACTCAGTCCGTGTCTCTTTTTCGCCGTTTTTGTTTGTCCACGTATCTGTGGTGGCCAAGCTTAAATTTGCGACAGCGGTTCCGCTCGCAGTATAACGGATTTCAGGATCCTTCCCCAAGTTGCCAATAAGTATAACCTTGTTTACACTTGCCATGCACTATTGCTCCTTTACTAGCAAAAAAAAAAAACCGTCTAATCTAACGTTTACTCAAAGTAATCTACCGGCAAATCCTTCGCTATGTCAAGTTGTTTTATCAGCATATGGCGTAGCCTTTTTGTCCTTGCATAGCTAATGCTTTTGCATTAATTTTAAACAAGATAGATTCGTAAAAAGTTCTAGGTGCAAAGCACGCGAGCCTGGGAAGGACGAGAACAACGCAGCAGATGGACTTTTTACAAATCCATCAAGCAAGACACATCATAGGATGAGTACCCTCAAAAAATGCAAAGCAAACATAACCATATCTTTGATTATAAACGCTCCATGGAATACGATCTCTGGTTTGAAATACCAGAGAACCGGTTTGTGTTTGAACTGGAAAAAAAAATTGCAGTCCGGCTGCTTGCGCCAAAATCAGGCGAACGCCTTTTGGATATTGGTTGTGGGACAGGAAACCTGCTTCACTTCTTTGCCGGTATGGGCTTGAATGTAAGCGGAATAGATTGCTCACCTTACATGTTGGATATTGCGCGAAAAAAGCTTGGTCATAAGGCAGAACTTTATAGGGGAGTGGCAGAAGACCTTCCTTTTGATGACAATGCGTTTGATATTTCCATATTATGTAACGTACTGGAGTTTGTAGATGACCCGCTGAGGGCGCTAGCCGAGGCATCCAGAGTGACAAGAAACAGGATATTCCTGGGGGTGCTCAATCGTTTTTCAGTAAAAGGTATTACAAGAAGAATCAAGGGATTGTTTTTAGATACAGTCTACCGCAAGGCCAAATTCTACAGTGTTGGAGGACTTAAAAAAAATGTCAGGGCTGTTTTGGGAAATCCCCCTATTGCATGGCGGACTGTGCAGGTTTTGCCTTCTCTGATGACGCCTTACTGCCGGCGAATCGAGCAATGGCCTTTTTTACATAGATCTCCATTCGGCACGTTCATCGGAATGACAGTTCTTCTTGTGCCTGATATGCGCGCAGAAGCGGTTCCACTCTCACTGCAATATACAACACAAAAACAAGATATAGTGACAGGAGTTACTCGAGACAACATTGACGAATCAGTCAGGCCTATTTCCTGGCGATCAAGGAAGGAGACGCATTGAAGGAAGCGCTTCTCTATGAAAAGCTTAAAGAATGCAATGTAAAATGTTGTTTATGTAATCACCGCTGTATTATTCCCCCAGATGGCCGAGGCCTTTGTGGAGTTAGAGAAAACCAGGGAGGAACACTCGTCAGCCTTGTTTATGGCAGGGTCATCGCTAAAAACATAGACCCAATTGAGAAAAAACCTCTATTTCATTTTTATCCAGGCTCGCTCTCCTACTCCATAGCCACTGTTGGATGTAATTTCAGATGTCTTTTCTGCCAAAATTCAGACATCTCTCAGATGCCGATCGACTCTGGTGTAATACATGGAACTCCCTATACAGCGCAAGCCATTGTCTCCGAAGCTCTTGCAAGCGGTTCAAAAAGTATTTCATATACATATACTGAACCAACTGTATTTTTTGAATTTGCCTATGACACAGCAGCGCTTGCAAGCGAAAAAGGGCTTAAAAATGTCTTCGTAACCAATGGATATATGACACTTGAGGCTATTGATCACATCCGCCCTTATCTCAATGCGGCGAATGTAGATCTAAAGGCGTTTGATGATGGTTTTTACAAAAAAACATGTAAGGCGCGGCTATCACCTGTGCTGGAGACACTAAGGCATATGAAAGAGCTTGGCATACATTTAGAGATCACAACCCTCTTAATACCAGACTTAAACGACAATATCGCCATGCTGAAAGATATGGCGATCTTTATCAAGGATTCTCTCGGCACAGAGACACCTTGGCATGTAAGCCGGTTTCATCCAAGATATAAACTGACCGACAGAGGTGGAACACCGGTTGAGCTGATCCGCAAAGTGCGAAAGATCGGGGTTGAGGCTGGATTGCGCTATGTATATACAGGGAACATCCCTGGCGATGAAGGCGAAAACACCTTATGCCACGCCTGTGGAGCTTTATTATTGAAGCGGTTTGGTTTTAAGGTGTCTCACAATATTATCGAGAACGGAAACTGCCCTAACTGCAAAACGCCTGTGTATGGGGTATGGGAATAAAAGGTATTATTTTCGCATAAGATCTTCGGCAAATCGCGGTAAGCAAAACGCCGAGCGGTGTACAGAAGGGGTATAATACTTAATGTCTTTCAAGGCGCGCCCTTTTTCTTCGTCTATATTCTCAGGCATGTGTTTTTTAGAGCAGAAAGTAAAGCCGATCATCCCGCTTGGATATGTAGGCACCATAGCGTAGTAATATGAAACTACAGGGAAAATATCAGGCAAAGCACTAAGCACATCTTTGATAAACTTTGTATGATAGAAAATTGACTCACACTGCTGGACAGCAATGCCATTTTCCTTGAGACTATCATAAATGGCCTTAAAGTATTTTTTATGGAATAAAACCGACGCAGGGCCAATTGGATCTGATGAGTCAGTTATGATTACATCGTACTCATTAGGATGTTGCTCTATAAAAGCAGCCCCATCCTGGAAGTATAACCTTACCCTTGGATCGTCGAGGCATGAAGCGACAAATTTAAGATGTTCTTTAGATACATCCACCACCCCTTTATCTATCTCACAAAGGTGAATCTCCTCCACAGATGGATGTTTGAGCACCTCTCGAACTGTCCCACCATCTCCTCCACCGATCACCAGCACTTTTTTAGGATCAGGATGCACACACAACGGCACATGGGAGATCATTTCATGATAAGCGAATTCGTCGAACTCAGTCAGCATAATAACACCGTCGAGCACGAGCATCCTTCCCATACCTGCTGTTTCAAATACTGATATCTCTTGAAATTGGGACTTTACAGAACATATGGTAGATTTGATGCGGAGGCGCAAAGAACTTTTAAGCCCTATGCTGTCGTCTTCGTAAAACCAAAGCTCAGAGTTAGACCCTTCATCTGTCTTTGTGGGAAAACCGGCTGTTAAAGAGTTATTTGCCATTGTTGTCATAAAAACACCACTATTTTCTAATTAGATAATTCAACTTATACCATGAACCACGAAAATAATCTTTGGAAAACTTTGCCGCAGCTACAGGCTCATAGAATTGGCAACTAAAGATATCTATAAATGCCCGGTTAGTAGAATTTGCGAAATGCCCTGATATGAGTGACGTTTCAATAAGCTGGACAAGGGAAAAACCTTCTACATCGCCTTTGCCAAAATGCACCACCATTGGTTCCCCGAATGCCTTCATCTTTATAAACTCGCATAATTCACTGGCGTAACGTTTTATGGCCTCTGCATCTTGCAATATTGCTATATCGCAATCATAGATATCAATGCTTGATAATAAGCCCCATGCCTTTTCAGTATTATATTGTACAAGCAGTTCAGACATAGCCGCCCTCCTGGAGAGAAAACTCTATTAGATTTTCTTATGATTTCTCTGCTAGGTATGAGCAGAATGGATGGTGGAATTAACCCGCCCTAACGGGACGGAGAACATTTTACCTTTTATGCAGAGCGTAATTAGCCCAAGGCCATACTTTTACGTAGCGCTATTTTTATTTATGTTTGAGATCTTCAGGAGGGATATCGAGTGCGCCTCTTTTTATTTCCATAGCCTGCATCGATTTCGCCTTAAGATGCTCTTTAACAAAATGCGCCGCCGCATCGCAATTAATAGTTTCGCCGCATGTGAATATATCCACCGCAGCATATCCGTATTCTGGCCATGTATGAATGGCAAAGTGTGACTCTGCTATTACAACAATCCCGCTTACACCCTGAGGGGCGAATTGGTGAAAAAATGGTTTAATAATAGTTGCGCCGGATTTAACAACCGCTTCTGTAATTACACCTTCGATAGCTGTACGATCATTCAATATGTCTGGGTGGCACCCATATAGTTCAAGGATTATGTGTTTCCCAAGCGATTTCAACCTCTCTTATTCTCTCCTAATCAAACAGTCTCCCCATAGAAATGGCCTAAACGCTTAGGGGTTCGCTACCTCACGATAACGAACCACGTTGTATACAATATAGTAACTATTACTGTCAATATATTTTATGTATTTTTTTATAAATACTTATGACAAGACTCAATAAAACTTAAATGGTCGGGGCGAGAGGATTTGAACCTCCGGCCCCCTGAACCCCATTCAGGTGCGCTACCAGTCTGCGCCACGCCCCGACGTTTGATTCTGCAATAGCCCTTTTATCATTCAGTCTTTTGTATGTCAATAACGATGCACTTGAATAAACACATAGGACACCAATCATCCGACCTCTAAGCCTACCCTATACAGCATAAAACCCGATAGAATTTTCTATCGGGTTTTATGCTTAAAACTATTCAAAATAATAACTACTAAACACTATATCGTTAATCCCTATTACGTCGAAATGATGCAGTGCGTTGTCTTCTTACAGATTCACGGCGCTTTCTTCTACGGTATTCACTCGGTTTTTCATAACTCTTTTTTAGCTTTAGCCTTCTAAAAAGCCCGTCATTCTGAATTTTTTTCTTTAGTATTTTTATTGCTTTTTCTACGTCATTATTAATAACCCTGACTTCTAAGTCATTAAAGTCTTTCAACCTCCTCGCCCCCTTCTATAGTTTATTTTTCATGGGTATTCTTTTTCTCCATTTTTCATAAAAGACAACTTGAATTGCAAAAACAAGCACATTCCCAGCGGCTTACCGCAGGGAATCTTCAGTTGCAACAATAAAATGAAGACTTCCATCTCCTTGCCGCATAAAAGCTTCAATCATTTTATCGGCAAAATTTTATTAAACAATAAGAATATCACCCCCCACTTAAAATCCAATCCTTCCCTGGCCTCGGATAAAAATGAACGTCAAGAGGATCTCAATTTAAATTAGCTATCATGGGCGCATACTGATGTCAAACCATCTTATGCATATTTTGAAGCGCTTTTATTCTTCTTTGAAGCTGTTTCTTTTCAGACCACCTTTGAAAAACCCCAATAAGCCCATGTTGATATGCCTCGTCTATTCTTTCTTCCTTAAATCTTAGCCCTTGCTCCAAATCCATAGCTTTACTGAAACAAGCCTTAAGTTGAGGGCATGAGAGGCAACATTGAGCAACCGTTCTTATTCCTTTCTTATCAGTTGGAAAAACAATATTAAAGTCTCCAAAACACTTCATTCCAATTCGTCCTTCAAACTCCTTGTCATCAGCTTTTTTAAGGCCAAAAGCGGCTCAACGTCCATATAAAGCATGTCATACGTCTGCTCTGCGATAGGCATATCTACGCCCAGTTTTTTAGAAAGGTCATACACAGACTTGGTCGTTTTCACCCCTTCTGCCACCATGCACATATCTTTTAATATATCGTTAAGCTTAAAGCCTTGGGCTAGCTTCATCCCAACGGTCCTATTTCGGCTCAGATCACTTGTGCAAGTCAGAACCAGGTCTCCCATGCCAGTCAAACCATAAAAGGTTCTCGGATCAGCGCCCATCTTTACGCCAAGACGCCTCATTTCAGTAAGGCCACGGGTAATCAAGGCAGCTCTCGTGTTATGCCCTAAATTAAGTCCGTCCGAAACTCCAGCGGCAATAGCAATTACGTTTTTTAAAGCGCCGCCCAATTCCACCCCTCTTACATCATGGCTGGTATAAACCCTAAAAAAGTCGGCGGCAAACGTAGTTTGTGCCTGCTGTGCTATATTTTGATCATAAGAAGCCACGGTTAAGGCTGTTGGGGTATTCCTGGCCACCTCCCTGGCAAAGGTAGGCCCGGAAATTACAGCTAAACGATTATGATAATCAGAAGGCAACACATCACTCAAGACCTGGGTCATAGTTAGAAGAGAGTCGTTCTCTATCCCCTTTGTGGCTGTAACAATAATAGCGTCTTGCATGAGGAAAGGCTTCATCATCCCTGCTATTGTGCGGAGCACATGTGAAGGCACTGCCAAAACAACAAAATGGTGTTGTGCTACTACTTGTTCCAGGTCATTGCAAGGATGAATGTTTTCTGAAATTATAACATTGGGTAAAAAAGCCTTGTTTTCCCTATGGGATAAAAAACAATCATATACTTCGCGTTCAAAAACCCATAAATCAACATGATAGCCTTTTTGTCCCAGCAGATGAGCCAAGGCGGTTCCCCAGCTTCCAGCCCCAACAACCGCTATATGCCCTGTAACATCCATACTTACTCATCCTTATCCGCAAGACAAGCAATGCCGGTTACGCGCTCTCCATCCTCCAGGTCAATCAACTTTACCCCTTGCGTATTTCTCCCTATCGTGGAAATATCCTGTACAGGTATACGAATAATCTTGCCGCGATCAGTCATAACCATCACATCATCGTCATCCTCAACCAGCAAAAGCGCCAGAACAAATCCATTCCTTTCAGTGGTCTTGATCGTAATTACGCCCTTGCCTCCGCGTCCGGTAATTCGATATTCATCGACATCAGTCCTCTTGCCGTAACCATTTTCCGTTACAGTCAAAAGGGTCTGATTGCCAGACAGAACCTCCATGCTTACGATAGAGTTTTTCCCAGAAAGCCGCATCCCTACAACCCCCTGAGAAGTCCTTCCTACTGTCCGTATAGTGGACTCATGAAACCGTATGGCCTTGCCAGTCTTTGTCCCAAGCAAGATATCTGCTGTCCCGTCAGTAATCCTAACAGAGATCAGCTCATCTTTTTCGACCAAATTAATGGCAATGATTCCGCCAGTCCTTGGCCTGCTGTATGCTATTATATCAGTTTTTTTGACCAGGCCACTGCTGGTAGCCATTATTATAAACTTGCCCGGACTAAAGTCCTTAACTGCCAGTATTGTGGCCAGCTTTTCATGCTGGGCCAATGCAAGAAGGTTGACGATAGCCTTCCCTTTTGCCATACGGGCAGCCTCAGGGAGTTCATACACCTTGCTCCAGTATACCCTGCCGGTATTGGTAAAAAAGAGAAACGTGTCATGAGTGGATGCCACAAACAGGTGCTCTACAAAATCCTCGTCTTTGGACAGCATCCCCTTACGCCCCTTACCGCCACGCCTCTGGCTTTCATATAGTTTAAGAGGTGTCCTTTTTATATAGCCTGCGTGTGAGATGGTCACCACCATGTCTTCTTCAACGATTAAGTCTTCAAGCCTAACATCTTCAGTCGCATCTATGATCTCAGTATGCCGACTATCTCCATAGGCCTTTGCTATATCATTTAGCTCTTCTTTTATTATATTAAGCACAAGCCGTTCATTTGAGAGTATCTCCTTATACCTGGCGATATCTTGTATCAACTGCCTATACTCTTCAATGATCTTATCTCGCTCAAGGCCTGTCAATCTTTGGAGCCTCATGTCCAAAATAGCCTGCGCCTGCACCTCAGACAATTCAAACGTAGACATCAGAAGGAACTTCGCCTCCTTAGGGGTTTTAGAGGAACGTATAAGAGATACTACCTCATCAAGGTGATCCAGTGCGATCTTGAGACCTTCCAGTATATGTGCTCTGGCCTCGGCCTTACGCAGATCAAAAAGTGTTCTGCGTTTTACTATTACTTTTCGATGCTCCAGATAATGCTGGAGAATCGCTTTTATGCTTAACAGCTCCGGACGGTTGTTTACGATAGCAAGCAAGATGATCCCAAAGCTGGTCTCCATTGCGGTATAACGGTAGAGCTGATTCAATATAATCTTAGACTCCTCGTCCTTACGCAAAGCGATTACTATACGCATACCAGATCTGTCGGACTCATCTCTTACGTATTGCACTCCAGTAATCCGTTTTTCTTTAATCAACTCAGATATCTTCTCGATAAGCTTGGCCTTATTCACTTGATAAGGTATCTCTGAGACAATGATACTTTCCTTCCCTGTCTTTTTTTCCGTCTCTACTGAGGCCTTTGCGCGAATTTTTATAGTACCGCGTCCGGTTGTATACGCTTGTCTTATCCCATCTCTCCCGTGAATAATCCCATAAGTCGGAAAATCCGGCCCAGGGATGTAATTCATCAGTTCATTGACTGTAATATCAGGGTTATCAATAAGCGCCATGACGCCATTAATAACCTCTCTAAGATTGTGAGGGGGTATGTTGGTCGCCATTCCAACCGCGATTCCTGACGAGCCATTAATGATAAGGTTGGGGATCTTTGCTGGAAGCACTGCCGGCTCGAACAACGATCCGTCGTAGTTCGGCAAGAGGTCAACAGTCTCTTTTTCAAGATCGGCCAACAATTCTTGGGCCATCCTGGACATCCGCACCTCAGTATATCGCATGGCTGCCGGAGAATCTCCGTCCACTGAGCCAAAATTACCCTGGCCGTCCACCAATAGATATCTAAGCGAAAAATACTGCGCCATCCTGACAATAGTGTCGTATACAGCGGTGTCTCCATGTGGATGATACTTACCAATAACATCACCTACCACGCGGGCGGACTTTTTGTACGGCTTGTTCCAGTCGTTTTTCAATTCGTGCATCGCAAAAAGGACGCGACGATGCACAGGCTTCAGACCATCCCGCACATCCGGCAATGCCCTGCCTATGATTACGCTCATTGCGTAATCCATATAAGACTTTTTCATTTCTTCTTCGATGGTTATTTCGTGCTTTTCTTCAATCAAGGAATTTTTCTCCTCCTATTGATTCTTCCGTCAAGGCAACTATAGATATCTCGTATTGATTAGCGCGTTCAATCATGCGTTGACGGTCGAACACCACGGTTTGGTTCGCCTCTATAGCCAAAAGCGAGGCGCACACATCGTGCATTGTCTCGATCGTTTCTACTCCGGTAGCAGGAAGATCAAATCTCATATCTTGTTTAGGTTTGCTTACCTTGACCACTACAGTATTATTTTTTCCAAGCATTCCGCCCCTGCGAATGGTTGAGTTGGTGCCATCAATTGCCTCTACCGCAAGCACCGAACCATCCCTTACCACTATAGACTGGCCAATATCCAATCTTCCGATCTCTTTTGCCAGTCTCCACCCGAACTGGATATCTGAAATTTCTGCGGGTGAGGGTTTTCTTTTAGTCCAGCATCCTTCTTTAGCCAAAAGATCTGGCAGAAGGATAGTTGAATGGCGTATGTTGATCCCTTCTCTGGCAAGGAGGTCAGCGACTGCGCGCAATATCCCGTCATCTTTTGTATGCCCTAATGCAGCCAACATTGATAGGGCTTTTAGATCAGGCCGGATATTTGAAAACATCCTGGTCTTTGTAATGGTACCGGCCATTACTGCGTCCGTGACATTATGTTTTTGAAAAAACTTTATCAGACGATTCATTTGTCCCAGATGAATCCATTCGATTCCATCGGAGATCTCCGCAAGTTGCGGGTCAGCCTCGTCTATATGGGCTATGGTATATACCTTTAGCCCTTGTGCGTGGGCTGTATGAGCGACTATGATCGGAAACTGGCCTCCGCCTGCAATTATTCCAAGAGATTCCATATTTTTTATCGTGTAACTCCCCGTTCAGATAAGGTTATCGATTCCATAAACCTCATAACCTCCGGAGTCTGTTCCAGTTGCGCCTCTATCCGAACCTTTGCCTCGTTTAGGGTAAGACCGAGCCGAAACATGATCCGGTATGCTTTTTTCAAGATAGAAATCGTCTCAGCGGAAAAGTTATGGCGTTGTAACCCGACTATATTCAATCCGTAAAGTTTGGCCCTGTCGCCTGAGGCTATGACATAAGGGGGGATATCCTTTGTGACCGCGGACATTCCGCCTATAAACGCATAGCTCCCTATCTTAACAAATTGATGAATAGCAACAAGTCCGCCTATAGTAGCATAATCGCCTATAGTGATATGTCCGGCCAATGTAGCGGCGTTTGCAAAAATTACCCCTTTGCCGGTAAGGCAATCGTGAGCAATATGGGTATATGCCATCAGAAAATTTTGATCGCCTATTTCTGTAACCCCTCTCCCCTCTTCAGTCCCCCTATGGATCGTTACGAACTCACGGATAATGCACCCGCCGCTGATCACTACCGATGTCCTTCCCCCTTTAAACTTAACGGATTGTGGGGTTCCTCCAATAACTGCGTGCGGAAATACCCGGCAGTCCGAACCAATAATAGTGTAAGGTTCAATTACAGCATGAGCGCCGATAGTAGTCCTATCTCCAACCTGAACATCCGCTCCGATAACAGCGTATGGTCCGATTTCCACACCCGCGCCAATCAAAGCGGTTTTGTCTATGATTGCTGTTGCATGTATCATTAATCTATTTCCCCATCATGGCCAGCAATTCCGCTCCCACTGCCAATTTTTCTTCAACAAAGGCCTCAGCCTTAAGTAGCCATGTCAAACCTCTTCGCCTTATAACCGATATGGATATTATCAATTGATCCCCAGGCACTACCTGCCTTCGGAACCTAACCTTATCCACGCCAGTAAGATAAAGCAACTTCCCTTGCTTATCCTCAGGAGAAGACGCAAACGCCAATACCCCGCCGGCTTGCGCCATTGCTTCCACCATTAATACCCCTGGCATGATCGGGGTTCCTGGAAAATGCCCTTGAAAAAAAGGCTCGTTGATGGTTACGTTTTTGAGAGCGGTTATCCGCTCGCCCGGGACTAGTTCTAAAACCCTGTCAATCAATATAAATGGGTAACGATGGGGGAGGAACCCCATTATTTTCTGGATGTCATATACTGGCTCCATCTCTATCCTCCTTTTCCTTCTCAAGGCTTTGCAGTCTTTGTTCCAATTCTCGGATTTTGCGCTCCATGTCAGGGAGCCTTGGCAATACAGTGACTGAACGCAGCCACGTCCGATGAGGCATTGCTGGTGATCCTGACACTATTTCTCCGGCAAAAACAGTGTGGGCAATCCCTGATTTAGGACCTAATATGGCATTATCACCAACAACAACATGATCTGACAAGGCGGCCTGTCCGGCTATAATAACGTGTGATCCAACAACAGCGCTCCCTCCGACAGCAACCTGCGCCACAATGATAGTATCCTCACCGATCACTACGTTATGACCTATATGAACAAGATTATCGGTCTTAACCCCTCTTTTAATCCAGGTTTCTCCTAATGTAGCGCGATCAATAGTGTTAGCAGCGCCGATCTCCACATCATCGTCTATTCTGACAATGCCCACCTGAGGAATCTTTGCATAACTACTCCCATCTGCCGCAAACCCAAACCCGTCGCTACCGATTACAGTTCCTGAATGGATTATTACCCTGTTGCCGATCCGACATCGTTCAAGAACAGTCACGTTTGGATGAATAAAGACTTCGTCTTCAAGCCTCACGTTATCGCCTAAAAAAACACCGGGCATTAGCGTAACACGGCTGCCGATACGCACATTGTTTCCAATAAAGACACCAGGAAATATAGACACCTCTTCCCCATGAAAAAACTGTTCACCTATAAAAGCAGCACTGGAAATACCGAGATTAAGCGTCTTGGCTGGATGAAACAATGCTGATATCTTTGCAAAAGCAAGATAAGGATTGGCTACACGGATAATCGGCCTCTCTCCCCTAGTCACATCCATAGGAACAATAAGTGCCGCGGCCTTTGTCTCAGCCATTTTTTTTTTATATGCAGGAGTCACGACAAACGTAATCTCGCTCTCTCCCGCATCATCAAATCCACGGATGCCGTTGACAACAATACCAGCATCACCGATCACATCCCCGCTAACAAAATCAGCTATTTCTTTTAGGGAATATTCCATAAAATAAAGCTATTTGTCGGCTTCAGGTTTTTTAGAACGGCTATCCAGCATGGATATAACGGTATTGGTGATGTCAAGCCCAGGGACAGAATATGCCACAGCAGGCTGTTTTGTCAGGACAAGGGTATACTTTTCCTTTTTAGCCAAATCCCCAATCACTTCTTTAATCTTTTTTTCCAACTGTTGAAGAAGTTCGTTGTTTAACTCCTTAAGCACTCTGGAATATTCCCTCTCCAGTGTCTTCAAGTCGTTTATCTTTGCGTGAAGTTTATCTTCCTGTTCTTTGCGGGCATCCTTGCTGAGCACCACTGTATTTTTCTCAAATTGCTCCTCCATCTTTTTGACTTCAGAACTTTTTTGTTTAAGCTCTTTGGAAAGTTCATTCCCTTTTGTCTTGATCTTCTCTGAGGCAGCCTTGCCGAATTCGGATTTTTCTATGATATCCTGTAAATCAACAACTCCAATCTTAACTGAGTCTGCGCCTAAAACAGCGCCTCCGTAAATGATTAACAACGCCGCGGATACAATTACAGCCTTAAAAAGCTTATTCATAAATCCTCCTTAATTGACAAAGAAACCTGTCATAATCTATGTTGACGAATTCGTCAGGTTTAAAGTAGCTCAAGCAAAACACCTATCCATAATGGAAAAAATTATTTTAATACAAGGGGTGTCTCCTTGTCAAACCTTTATAAAGTTCAAAATCCATATTATCCAGTAAAAAACTAAAGTTTTCTGTAGATATAGCCGAAAAGAATATGTGGTATTTTAACCTTACGGTGAGATATCTAGCATTGATCATTTAATGAATAGCGTCTTACTGTTTAAAAGGGGAAAACATCATGGAAGAACGAAGAAAATATAAAAGGATTAAAACACGGCTGCTATTCTCATATTCAATTCAAAATTATCATGGGCTAAAGGATAAAAAGCTTAGTCCAAATGGCACAGCGATTATTACGGATATAACCCTTGCCGGTGCCATGATAACAACAAGCCAATGTCTTCCTAATGATATGAAATTATGCATATCAATGTCCTCCTTCTTTGACCTTGAGATAATCAACATCGTTGGCAAGGTTATGTGGAATAGACAAATAGATGAATCTTCATTTGCTTGCGGTATAATGTTCGTAGAATACAAAGATAGTAGCGACATACTTTTGGAACAATATCTCACTAAAATTAAAAAAGATTTTTCCTCCAGCCTTATGAAAGGTTCATTAAGGTAGACCCATTTGTCAAGACAGTTTTTTTGAAAATTTAAGTTACACTTTGGGGCGGTTATTTGTTTTAATGTGCTCATACCCACTGAACTTGAGGGTTATCTATAGCCAGGTTTTGCCTGTTTGCAGTCCTTTCGCGGAGCATGACGGCAAGTTGGACTTGGCTGTGGATAACCCGGTCAAAGCCGTGTCGGCAATTAATGAGTCCGTTGATTTAGTCCCAAATTTGACGTTTTTGTGAAATTTGGGACTGATAACATATCAGTTTTTATTGAATCGTAATTTTGATAATTTTCAAAAACGATAGTAAATCAACGGACTCATTGATATCCCTATTGAAGAGATCATAGTCAATAAAACCGGAGAAATCTTGCAAGATCGCCAATTACAACTTCGTTAAACAAGGAGGGGAAAATGACTGAAAGACCTAAAGGCGCATTTATCCAACGTGACAAGAAGACTTATGCAATTGTGCCACGAACACCAATGGGGCTTGTAACACCTGACGCCCTTGAAAAAATCGCTGCAGTTGCGCGCAAACACGAGATCCCCATTATCAAGATAACCTCAGCTCAAAGGATGGCACTGGTTGGGCTTAAGCCGGAAGCAGTTGACCAGGTATGGCAAGAACTCGGTATGGGCGTAGGGCCTGCTGTTGAGGTCTGCATTCATTATGTGCAGGCATGCCCTGGTAACGCAGTATGCAAGTTCGGGATTCAGAATTCACTCGGGCTCGGCGGAAAGCTCGAAGAACTCTTTGTGGGCAAGGAGCTTCCGGCAAAGGCAAAGATAGGGGTATCCGGCTGTCCTATGAACTGTGGGGAAAGCTATGTGCGAGACTTTGGGGCGTTCGGCAAGAGGTCTGGATGGACGGTCATATTCGGAGGAAACTCCGGCGGCCATCCGCGCATAGGTGATGTAATTGCCAAAGATCTCAATGACGATCAGGTCATAGACCTTGCGAAAAAGGCTTTTGCATACTACTCCGAACATGCAAACAAACAAGAGAGAACAGCGCGGTTTATTGAAAGAATCGGAATTGAAGAGTTCAAGAAAAATATATTATAGGAAGTGATAGTAGGCAATACACGGCAACCTATTATCTCCGGCTATGTGCTGTCTTGTGAATCTTGATAGAGAAAAAATAGCCGTAACTATTCAGCATCAATCATGAACTTTGGCCATTTGCCCTCAAATAGCAAGCGCAATGCTTCAGATGCGGCAACGCCTTGTTTTCGGCATGTAGATAAATAACTGCGGATACGGCAGAAGATTTTAGCGCCAGACATTGATCTGAAGCAGCCTGATATCTTCTGCTGAACCTTGGTCATTCGTAGATCGTTTTCAGCCTGGTTGTTTGAAAAGGGAACGTTTTTTTCATCTATGAATCTCAACGTATCGTTCTCAAAGTCACGAAGCCGTTCCAGAAGATTTCTGGCTTTTGACCTGGCAATTTTCCCCCTGCTTTCTCTTTTTTGGGTTTCATCAGGGGCAGGGCATTCTATTTCAGCTTTCTGCAACAAATCGCGGTAGCGTTTTCTGTAAAGCTCCGATTCCGTAGTTTCCAGATTCCCTCCTGCTACATGCGTGGCCTTGTTAATTTCTCCAAGAAGTATTGCCATTTTTTGTGCCCACTGTTGCTCGTCCTGTTCCCATGCTCTTTCGAGTTCCCGTAAATGATGGGCGTTGCACAGAGCGTGCAATCCGCCATATTTATAGTACGGCTTCCAATGATCGTGGCAAATGATCCCCTTATAAAAGAGCAGTATCCCCATTGCATCCAAAGCTTCGCACCCTCTTTTGGCATGAGGATAAAAATAACTGAATTTGTTATTTGAAGCACTATGCAGCCAGTTTAGTGTTCCACCTATATTGATACTGGTTTCATCACAATGAATTAAATAGGATGCCATAAGTTGATTTCTAACCCAGATATCAAAGAAATCAAGACGGTCAAAAGCATCCTGGTTGAAATTGTGGATTGATCCAGCGCTGATAGGGAAAAGCATCTGATCTAAAAAATGATCCTCAATACGATTATAGGGGATCATCTGATACTGAGACATAT
>JAZDIE010000220.1:0-17899 GCA_043805295.1 Pseudomonadota bacterium | reverse complement strand
TGATTCATGTACAGAGGAAAACACTGCTGGAAAAGACTATAGCTTCGTAGCATATTACACGGAGATTGGATATGGACTTATCGAAGTACAACACTGGGAAGGTAGCACCAATTATCTCGTTGATATGAAAACAGGGAAAGAAACTGATATCATCGGTTATCCAACACTATCACCTGACAAAAAACGAATTGCGGTAGAGAACGCTGACCTGGAATCCGGATACACGGATAATGTACTGTCGGTGTATGAAATTCGCCCCGATGGCTTGGTAGCTGAATTTATAGAAAAGCCAAAAGAGTGGGCACCAGTAAATCTGCGCTGGATAAACAACCAAGAAATTACTTTTGTTCAACGCCGAATCAATCCCAATTGGGAAAACCGGACTGAAAAAACGTTTTTTGTTGAAACTCCCAAAAAACTGATACATCGCAACGCAAAAAGTAGGGACACGGCCAAGTGGAGCATCAAAGGGAATGAAGAGAGGAATGAAGAGGGACGCCCTTAACTTATAAACTTGGGGACACTAGAGATATCTATGACATTCTAACGGCGACCTGCTTTTTTCCAAAAATTTTTAATGCCCGCACATAATGTGCGTTTGATACATTGCTTTCTGTATATCATTCTCAATGGAGGATGATATACAGAACAGCTCAACAACTTGTTAGACGCATGAAAAGAGATAGAAGAAAATGATATTTTAAACTTTATAGAACAAATTTGGAGGATAAAATGGAAGTATCAATAAATCAAGAACAGCTTAAGTCTTTAATCAAGACAGCTTTGGTAGAAGTTCTTGAAGAGCGGCAAGATTTGCTTTGCGAGGCGATTGAAGATGTAGCATTAGCCCATGCTATCGAGGAAGGTAAAGGCACGGAATTGGTTCAACGAGAAGAAGTTTTTAAGCTTTTTGAAGGTGCGACATGAATGTTCAATTTAGAGCCAGTTTTTCTAAAGACCTCCGTAACATCAAAAATAAGAACTTGTTGGATCGCATTAAAGGAGTGATTGAGAACGTTGAAAACGCCCAAAGGCTAGAAGACATCTCTAATCTTAAAAAATTAAAGGGACGAAATATCTACTATCGCATCAGATCAGGTGAGTATCGGATTGGGCTAATTATTGAGAATAATACGATAGTGTTTGTTCGCTGTTTGAACAGAAAAGAGATTTACAGATACTTTCCACAAATCGTCCAACAACCGTTTCAACCGGATCGCTGACGCGCCCGGTTAACCTGGTCGTTACATGAAGCCTTTAGGCAGGACGTATGCCGGGTCGGAGTAGCTCTGCGATGCTTTAGAGGAATTCGATAGTTGTTATAATTTTATAATTATTATAATTATATAGTATAGGAATTCCCATTTTAAATAACTTTAGGCACTTTAAACTTTAGCTCACTTTAGGCATTTAACTTGATAAGACGCCACACGGTTGCTTTATTATTACCGTTAAGGTGCTCTGATGTGCTTGCCATTAACTGCTTCCAGTAAGACACAGCAAGGCTTAACTTGTCCCCCTCCAGCCTACCAGCTAAGGTGTCTGATTGAGTAGGGGTTCAAAATTTTGAACCCCTACTGACGTAGAGATTGAGCCAAAGGGGAGGTTTTCGTTCAGGCTATAATTGGCCATAGCTAACGTTCCGAAGAAAACGGGGTACCCCTACAAATTCAACGATTCCATGCAGAAAAGAATATATGCCTCCTAAAAAGATACTTGTAGTTGAGGACGAAGAAGACATCCTTAAAATAGTCCGGTATAACCTTGAAAGGGCAGGGTATATGTTTGAATGCGCTATGTCAGGCGAGGCTGCGCTCAAACAGGCCAGGACTAACCTGCCCGATCTGATGGTGCTTGATCTTATGCTTCCAGGCATGGATGGGCTGGAGGTGTGTAAGACGATTAAAAAAAACGAGCGGACAGCCTCTCTCCCTATAATAATACTTACGGCAAAGGGCGAAGAGGCGGATATTGTAGTTGGCCTTGAAATGGGCGCAGATGATTATATGACAAAACCTTTCAGCCCGAGGGTGCTTATCTCCAGGATTAAGGCAGTGCTAAGGCGAAACGATGATAAAAACTTGGATGTTTTATCAACTATTTCTGCTGGAGCCATAATAATCGATACACTAAAACGCCAGGTGCTTGTAAATGGGGAGGAGGTTGACCTTACTGCCACTCAATTCGCAATTCTGAAGGCCTTTGCCCGAAGACCTGGTTGGGTGTTTACACGGAATCAGGTCATTAACGCTGTTAAAGGTGAGGATTACGCTGTTACAGAGCGATCAATAGACGTACACATTGTAAACTTACGAAAAAAAATGGGGAATGCTGGAGAATTCATCGAGACTGTAAGGGGTGTAGGTTACAGGTTCAGGGAAGAATGACCATAAAAAGACCGAGAGTGCTGAGAAGATTATGGTGGGGATATATTATTACCCTGGTTGTCGCATTGGGCTTTATTGCATTATTTGCCCTTAATACAATCAGGCATTTTTATATTGATGAAACATTTGCCGATCTTGAAGCGCGCGCCCTTCTTCTGCGGAAGATTGTAGCCGCCCCCTTACTTCAAAAAGAAAATAACATTATTGATTCGCTATGCAAAAAACTGGGGAAAGAGGCCTCTAACCGGATCACCATTGCGCTTTCTTCCGGAGAGGTTGTCGGAGATTCTGATAAAGACCCATCTGTCATGGAAAGCCACGCGGATCGGCCTGAAATAAAGGCCGCGATTAGCGGTGCAACAGGAAAATCCATCAGGTTCAGTCCGATATATAAGCAGGACATGATCTGTGTGGCTGTGCCTGTTGAGGCAGACGATAAGGTAGTAGCGGTTGTGCGTGTTGCAATGCCTGTTGCTTCATTGCAATCTGCCTTGCACGTTATATATATACAGATTGCGCTGGCCGGTATCATGGTTTTGCTTTTGGCCTCAGCCGTAGGATTGATGGTAGATCGAGAGATAAGAAGGCAGGTCATCGGCCTGTTGAAAGGGGTTAAACGCTTTGCATCAGGTGATCTTACCCAAAAAATTCCAGAGTCTGAATATGAAGAGCTTGCGACATTACACAGGGCAATGAACCAAATGGCATCCCAGCTTTCAGAACGTATGCAAGCTGTGGTGGAGCAAAAAAATGAGATTGATGCAGTATTCAGCGGGATGGTAGAGGCTGTCCTGGTTGTCGATAACAATGAGCGCATACGTAGTGTCAATGCCGCAGCAGAGCGCCTGCTCGGCTTTAAAAAAGACAAAATAACGGGGAGAAACGTCCAGGAAATAATATTCGACTTCGGGCTTCAATCTTTTGTGCGTTATGCGCTTTCCAGCCAAGGCACGGTCGAAGAGGATGTAGTGTTTTATGATCCTGCAGAGAGGTTTTTGCAGGCGCATGGGACTATGCTGAACGACGTTCAAGGCAAACCAATGGGAGTTCTTATTGTTCTTGCCGACGTTACCCGGCTAAAAAAGCTGGAGGACATTAGAAAAGATTTTGTAGCCAATGTCTCGCACGAACTTAAGACCCCGATCACTACCATCAAAGGATATGTGGAGACTCTGCGTGACGGCGCAATGAACGATAAACATAATCTAAGCTCTTTTCTTGAGGTCATTGAAAAAAACGCAGACAGACTGAGCGCTATCATCGACGATTTGCTTAGCCTTTCCCGAATTGAACAAGGCGCGGGGAAAGGGGGTGTCCGCTTAGAAAGGCATACGCTCCAGGATATCCTGGCATCGGCTATAACCGCATGCCGCTATAAGGCAGAACAAAAAAATATTTTAATCTCGCTTGCATGCGAGGATGATATTGCCGCATCTGTCAACCCGATGTTGCTTGAGCAGGCAGTTGCAAACCTGATTGATAACGCAATCAATTACAGCGAATCCGGTCAGGGCATCAATATAGATTGCAGCAAGAAAAATGATCAGGTAGTCATCTCAGTAACCGATCACGGATGTGGCATACCAGCAGATCATATCGAACGTATCTTTGAGCGATTTTACAGAGTCGATAGATCAAGAAGCCGGAAGTTGGGAGGAACAGGGCTTGGACTAGCCATTGTAAAGCATATAGTTCAAGCCCATGCAGGGGATATCCTTGTTCAAAGCACACCTGGCACGGGAAGCACGTTTTCAATCGTTTTGCCAATTGTAACTATTCAGGTGGATAGACTGAAGGATGTTTCATAACCTTCAGTCTATCCACCTGAATAATCATGATACTACCCATATAGCCATACTGTTAGCCTCGTGTATGAGCTTGCTTGATACGCTCCCCAAAAAGAACTGCCTGGTTTTTGATATCCCCCTGCGGCACAAAAGGATTGAGCCGTAGTCGTGCTCCTTTGCAAAGTTGATGATAGAGTGCGCAATGCTGAATGAGTTTTTTTCAAGATGTGTCCTGATAAGGGAAGGGCTTATACCTTCCCTCATGAGCAATTCTTTTGCCATGGCAAGGATGGATTCACCACTTCCTGTCATATAAGTATGGAATAATGACGATATGGTTTCCGATTCAACGGTTTTGGATTTTTTTTCGGAAAAAAGAGGCGGCACTACATATATAATTGTCGCTTCAACAAATGTGGAACCGCGTATAAGCCATGCCGCATTCTGGATTGCATGCTCTGAATTGGGGGACCCGTCAACAGGAATAAGAAGTTTTTTGGATTGAATTTTTCCGTCAACCATGCATACCATTACCTTGTGCGCGAGCTGGAGCACGTTGTTTGTAACACTTCCCATGCAAAGCTCTTCAATCCAGGTGATCCCCCTACGGCCAAGCATCAGCGCGTCGTATATAGTGCCTTTATCTCTTGCAAGAAACTCCCTCGCTATCTCCATTGTTTTTGGCCTTATTAACGACCGTACGTTATCCCCATTCATACCCCCTTTTTCAAGGATTCGTCCGGCATTTTCCATGATTACCTGCGCTGTTTTTAGATTTTTTGTTGCAAGTTGATTAGCGCATCTCCTGAGATGTTGAAGCGCTTGCATGTCTTTTGGGGTTTCCTGATAAAGCGGGGGGATTGTTGGCAGGATGTGGAGCATGTCCACGTGCAGGCAGGGATCGCCTTCAAAAATAAGCGCAAGATATTCAAGCGCTCTTTTGCTTCCCTTAGAGCCGTCCACACCGACCAGGATATATCTTTCTTTTGTCTTATCTTGATTGCCTTCGGCATACATGTGTGTCACTTAAAATTTTCACCTTCTTTTTATGTTATTTCGACCGTAGGGAAAAATTTTTAGATGTCCCATTTTTTTACAAGGTGTAAAGTAACTATTCAGGTGGATAGACTGAAGGCTGAAGACCGAAGGCTATGAAACATCTCGCAAGGCACGAATCAAGCCATTCAAGACCTCCCCTGTTTCTGCGATTTTTGGTTTAATCAGAGATGAATTATTCCTAAAAACCTTCAGTCTTCAGTCTATCCACCTGAATAGTTACGGTGTAAAGCAGACAACGTATCCAGTTTGTTGTTTGTAGCACAATATCAAGATTACTCTTTCATAATATCCGGTTAGTTTGGGAAATATCAATATTTTTATCTGTGGCATATTTGTTGCTTTCCATTAGTCGATGGGGTCGTAAAAAGTTTTAACTTAGACAAGTCCGTATAGTGCTCTGCAATTAAGATAACAGGAGGATACGTCATGCCAAACCAGAAACAAAAGAAAATTTTGCTATCGGTTGATGGCTCTGAACGAGCTTTTGATTCGGTTGAATACATAGGAGATATGGCTCCGTTTAGAAATATGCAGGTAGCGCTCTATACTGTATTCAGCGGGATACCTGTCTGTTATTGGGACATGGAAAAGCAGCCCAAGGCAACCACTGCTATAAGAGAAGTTAAGGAATGGGAACATAACCAGAGAAAGATTATTAGGGAATACATAGAAAAAGCTGGGAATGCGCTTATAGACGCTGGTTTTTCGGAGAAAAACATATCTGTCAATATCCATGAAAGGGAGGATGGGGTTGCCCGCGATATCGTGAAGGAGTCCCAAAATAATTATTGTGCTGTGGCCATAGGCCGTACTGGAGGAAGCAGGCTGCGGGAGATCGTCTTGGGCAGCATTGCCTTGAAGCTTCTTGAGAAAATGTCTTTTGGCCCGACATTGATAGTAGGCGGCAAAAAAGGATTTTCGGAAAAAGCGCTCATAGCCCTGGATGGATCAGAGGGCGCCATGCGGGCTGTGGATTTTGTGGGTGATATGCTCAGCGGGTCTGCTTTTAACATTTCTCTTCTGCACATAATCAGATGGGATATAGGGTTTGAAGGAGAGGCGTTTTTTACGCCACAGGAGCATGCTGAACCTCATAACCCTGATGTGGAAATGGTATTTAAGGATGCGATACAACGATTGGTTGACAAGGGGATTGACAGTAAGGACATAACCACAAAAATTGTATCTGGTGTTTATAGCCGTGCGGGCGCTATTGTCCAGGAGGCAGCAGAGTCTGGTATTGGAACGATTGTGGTCGGGAGGCGGGGATTATCAAAAGTACAGGAGTTTTTTATGGGTAGAGTCAGCAATAAGGTTATTCAACTGGCGAAGAAGCATGCGGTATGGGTGGTATCGTGAAAAATTCACTGAGCGCTTCCCAACAGTTATAAGCCTGCCAATTCGGGTATTGCCTCTTTTTTTTGCAATAAACCACTATTTTTTAAATCAACCGCTAATATGTTGGATAACTTTGACGTAGTCCTGTGATTACAACAAGGCCTCTTGAAAAAAGCCCTACCTAATGCTAAGAGCATGAAAATATGTTTAATGAGACAACGCGCAAGATTTATCGTATTGATCGCTGCCAGATACATTTTCTCAAGTTCATACTTGAGGGGTATGATTCAATGGCTATAATGCGGACAATCGATCCCTCAAAAGGGATGGTGGAAATATTTATAGCGCCAGGGTGCGAGGAAGACGTTGACCTAATACTACAAAACCTTAGCCAGGAGATTATGTTAAAAGAGGTGATAGAAACATGAAAAAGAGAATATGTCTTGTTGTCGGAGTTGTTTTAATGTGCGCCTTTCTTGCAGGAATGGGCGGAATGGACGATTCCAAAAAACCGGTATCCTTGCCGGAGACCGTGGATAACTACTCGGTCACGCTTGTCGATCAGTCTAACGCCAGCATGGAGCTGAAAAAGTTCAGTTGCGCAGGCGAGGTCTTTTTCTCAGGAAAAAAAGGAGAGGCTCAAATCTCGATATCCTTTGAAAAGATTTTATCAATCTCTTTTTTTCTCAAAGAAGAAGTAATAAACGCAGAGATCAAGCTGCATGACGGGGCGCTTGTGCCATTGACCGTTGATGGAGACGAGGTGTGCTACGGCGCGCTCTCTTACGGTGCCGCAAAACTCTATATTCGAGATATTAAATCTATTACCTTCCACAAAAAATAAATGAATCATAGCGTTTTCATAAAAACCATCGGATGCCAAATGAACCATGCTGATTCAGATATCATGGCTAAGATGCTTTTGCCGCTCGGATATCTCAATGCTGAGAGGTATGAAAATGCCGACCTTATTCTGGTCAATACTTGCGCAATCAGGGAAAAGGCCGAACACAAGGCGTTCAGTTTCATCGGAAAGCTTTTGCGCTTGAAAAAAAAACGCCCTGACCTCATGATCGGCATAGGCGGATGCTTAGCCCAGCAGGAAGGAAAACGAATTTTTGGGCGCGCGCCTCATGTGGATTTTGTGTTTGGCACAGAAGGGATATTCCGGCTCCCCCAGCTTATCTCAAGGTCTAAGTCATCAAAAAATCGCGTTATTGATATCAACATTACAGGCGCAGCGTTAGAACATGGCCTGAGTGAAACAAACGCAACACAAAATCATGTCACGGCGTTTGTAACCATAATAAGGGGATGCGATAATTTTTGTTCATACTGCGTTGTTCCTTATACCAGAGGCCGTGAGGTGAGCCGCGCCCCCTCGTCTATTCTAAATGAGATCATTGCGCTTGTGCAAAGCGGCGTACGAGAGGTAACGCTCCTTGGCCAGAACGTAAATAGCTATGGCAAAAAAGGGGCTGATAGTTGCAGCTTTCCTGACCTCCTTGAGATAGTTAACAAAATTGACGGGCTTGAACGCATCCGGTTTACCACATCCCACCCCAAGGACATATCTGACAATCTTATTGATCATATGGCGTCTCTCGAAAAAATTTGTCCGCATATCCATCTGCCGGTGCAGTCAGGCTCAGATCACATATTAAGGCTTATGAACAGACGATATACAGTAAAAAACTACCTAGATAAAGTCGAACGGCTAAGAAAAGCAGTCCCAGGCATAGCGATCACCTCAGATATAATCATAGGCTTTCCAGAAGAAACCGAGGAGGATTTTCAAGCTACATGCAGTGTAGTGCGTCAGGTTGAATACGACTCAATCTTTTTGTTTAATTACTCAGATAGGCCGAACGTTGCTTCAGCAAGCCTTGTCGAAAAAGTTTCAGAAGAAGAAAAACAACGCAGATTTAATCATTTAATGCAAATACAAGAAAGTATCACTTTAAATAAAAACCAACTGCTGGTCAACGCTATCCGCAAGGTGCTTATAGAAGGAAAAAATAAAAGCAATGACGAACAGATGACTGGTAGAACCCCGTGCAATAAGATTGTCCATATAAAAAACAACTCAAGCTTAACGCCCGGCAAATGTATGCCAATAATAATAAAACAGGCGAATAAACACTCTCTCGCAGGGGAATTGATCTCTGAAGCGTAAAATCGCAGGAGCCACAAAATGCCACTTATAATGAAGGTGTCAGGTCTGACTATAGATCCCGTGACTAATTCGCCGATCATGATTCTCAAATCTTTAGATGGAGATATCGTGCTTCCCATTTGGATCGGCTTGCTGGAGGCTGTGGCAATTGCTGCGGAACTTGAAAATGTGCGTTTTCCCAGACCTATGACACACGACCTTTTCAAGTCGGTCATGGATAACGTGCAGGTAAACATCGAAAAAATTGAGGTATGCGACCTAAAGGATAACACGTATTTTGCCCAGATACTTTTTCACGTAAAGGATAAGGACTTTTTTCTTGACGCAAGGCCCAGTGACGCGGTTGCTTTGGCGCTTAAGACCAAATCGCCTATTTACGTGCATGAACATGTGCTGGAAAAGTCAAGGCGCCTTACCGCAAATCCTGAGGCGCTGGTCAATACAGAAGAAGGAAAACAATGGGCAGATATACTTGAAAAACTTGATCCGGAAGACTTCAGTAAATATAAAATGTGATAAGAAAGGTGAATAGACTAAAGGCTAAAAACTGATACTCAAAATCTTGTGTGATCACGCATGTTAAATTTCTAAAAACCTTCAGTCTTCAGCCTATTCACCGGCGACACCTTTGGCGACAAAAACCGGGTAGCAGGCTATGCGAGCATCGCATATACAGGAGGTAAAATGAAACATAATACAACAACAACAGGCGAATACTCTCCTTCTGAAAGGGCATTTCTATTAAAGCTTGCGCGCGACACGATCACAGCCGCGCTAAAGGGGGAGAAGCAATCTGGCAAGCTCGAAGAACAAGCGCCAGAAGCCCTGCGTAAGAAGCGCGGCTGCTTTGTGACTCTTCACATCAACAGGCAATTGCGAGGGTGTATAGGAACAATACTCCCCGCAAATCCGCTCTATGAATCAGTTCGTTCAAACGCCCTCAACGCCGCTTTTCACGACCCTCGTTTCCCTCCGCTTGCAATAGACGAATTAACAAAAGTGCATATAGAGATCAGCGTGCTGACAATCCCTGAAAAGATCATATTCAAGGACGCTGAAGACCTGAAACAACAACTTCTGCCTAATGTCCATGGCGTGATCTTGTCTAGCCGTGGGCGCAGCGCGACATTTTTACCCCAGGTTTGGGAACAACTTCCGGACAAAGAACAATTCCTGGAGCATCTTTGCGCAAAAGGCCGGATGGAAAAAAGTTGCTGGAAAGACCCTGAAACCAGAGTAGAGGTTTATAGAGCGGAAGTCTTTTCAGAAGACCTGCAATAATGGTTCATGAAATCTCCCCACCCCTATGAATGTCCCCCCGTTGACGGTGGATCGAGGGGGTAGATGGGATTTAACTTGCAATGACATCAGAAAAAAAGACCATCCTTGTTGTTGATGATGATGCGATCCTTCTTGATATGCTGAAAGAAATTCTTTCGGATATTGGATATACAGTCCTTACAGCGTCAAATGGAGCAGTGGCGATCAGGATATATCAAAAACAAAAAGGAAATATAGACCTTATCTTGCTTGATGTTTTTATGACACATATGAACGGCAAGGAGACATTTATTGCGCTTCGCAATATTAACCGTAAGGTTAAATGCGTATTTATCAGCGGATATAGCAATAACGCCATAATCCAGGAGGCGCTTCAACTTGGCGGGCTTGCGTTTCTTAAAAAACCATTTACTGTAGACGAACTTACAACGGTAGTAAAGGGGGCGCTATGACCCAAGATCCGTGATTGTATTTGAGGGAAGAGATTTACGGAGGATTGAGGGTGGCTGTGCCACCTAAGAATCGTTATTGACAATTTTCAGCGTATTGGTGTAACATAATTCTACTTATGGGGTCCTATCGTCTAGCGGTTAGGATACTGGCCTCTCACGCCGGAGACACGGGTTCGATTCCCGTTGGGACTACCACCGAAAATGGCCATACTTCTCCGAAGTATGGTTTTTCATAAAAGGACAAAAGGTTATTATGGATTTTTAGTCTTAGGTTTCCCTGATTGAAGGGGAGGGGGGACATGAGGACTTAATTTCCTCAAAAAGTTTAAGGGTTTCTTTGGCCTCGTGAGGGTCTAACTTGTGTATGGCAAAGCCAGCATGCATAATCACATAATCTCCCACTGCTACATCATCTACTAACATGAGCGAGGCGGAACGACTGACGCCGTCTAAATCTATGATAGCGGTATTTCCCTCAATAGAGGCTACTTTTGCCGGAACTGCTAGGCACATATTTTTTAATGTATCTCCATTTCTGCGATTTCCATTTCTCTTCCCCTTGTTATCTCAAAAGACGCTGACCCGCACAATGGACAGTTAAAAACGTAGAGGGTATCATGCGCCTCAAACTCCTGCTTACAATCCTTGCACGTTCCGGCAAGGGGGACAATCTCTATTAAAAGCCTCGAATTTTTTGCGGTCAAATAACCATCCTTAATGATATCATATACAAAATTAAGCGATTCCGCCATGATCCCTGAGGCGTTCCCTATGCGCACACAAACGGAATCCACTACTGTACAGCCGTGCTTTCCGCACTCCTGTTCGGCAATATCAAGGATATTAATTGCGATAGAGGATTCATGCATATGGATAACGGACCATAGACGACAGACCATGGTCCACAAACGATGAACCTAAATGGTCTGTGTTCCATGGTCTATACATGCTATATCCCAGGCACGCAGCTTGTCAACAATCAGTTTAACCACATCGTCCATCCTGGCCAATATATCAGATGTCATTTCAAGGCCAAGCTCGACAGCCTTAGGCTGGACACCTATCAGGCAAAGCGTTTTTGGCATAGTGTCCCTTAACTTGATAAGCGATAGGACATCCATAAGTCCCAGATGGTGGATAGATGCCTTGACGCTCAGCCTGGCAGGAATATTTTCGTCCATAATGACACCTATATATCCAGGCTCTTTTTCAAATTGAACGCAGTCAACCATTAAGACCTTGTCCCGCCTTTCAATATATGGAATCAGTTCCAAACCAATAGTTCCGGCGTCAACAACATCTACATTGTCTGGAACTGAATATCGATTACTAAAGGCATTTAGCGCATGTACTCCTACGCCTTCGTCTTTCATAAGAATATTTCCCATGCCGATGAGAGAAACAGTTTTTTCCATAATCAAGTCGCCTTTATCTTTACAAGTTCTTCGCCTTTTGCATCTACCATATGGATAGCGCAAGCAAGACACGGGTCAAAGGAGTGAACAGTCCTAAGCACCTCCAGCGGTTTTTCCGGGTCTGCTACTGGATTGCCTACCAGTGACGCCTCGCAAGGCCCAAGGGCGTCTTTCTCGCCTCTGGGGCAGATATTCCACGTTGACGGCACTACCGCCTGATAGTTTTTTATCTTGCCGTCGTTTACAACGCACCAGTGAGATAGCGCGCCTCGCGGGGCTTCATGGAACCCGACACCCTTGATTTCGCCCTTTGGAAAACTCGGCTTGTTAAAAGTGGCGAAGTCGCCTTTTGCTATATTTTCCATAAGAAGCTGCCATTGTTTGTGCAGCACATCGTGCAGCACCGCGCCTCTTACTGCCCTGGCTGCATGGCGTCCAATCGTTGAATGAAGGGCGCTGAGAGGGATTTGCGTTCCGGCTAATTTACTCATGGTTGAAAGCAGAATATCCATGTATTTTTTTGTCCCTTCGTGGTTCGCCGCATACATACACAACATATTAGCCAAAGGACCGACCTGTGCTGGTTTATTGTTGAACATAGGAGACTTGACCCATGAATATTTTCCGTTATCCTGCCACTTTGTGTAATTAGGGTCTGTAGACTCATCCCATGGATGTCTGGTCCAGTCTCCGTCATACCATGAATGCTTTATGCACTCCTTGACATTATTTTTAAAGAACTCGTCTTCAAAGCTATTGATAGGTTTAAAAGTGCTAAGATCTCCATTTTCTATGTATCCGCCGGGTAGCTCAAAACTAGTTCCCATGGTGTCGAGCGGTATGTCAGGGACAGAGAGATAGTTAGTTACGCCTGCTCCATACTGCGCCCAATCCTTGTAGAACGCCCCTACCACAGCCACATCTATAAGAAACACCTCTGTTACAAAATGGGTGCATTTGTCGATCAATGACTTTATATAGTATAGCCGTTCCATGTTTAGCGCAGACTGACTGTCAGGGTCTATCGGGTTGGTTACTCCCCCAACAGCCAGGTTTTGGATATGAGGGGTCTTTCCTCCGAGTATGGAAACTATCATGTGGCTTTCTCTTTGAAACTCAAGTGCTTGCAGGTAGTGTGCCACTGCCAGCAGATTCACCTCCGGAGGTAGTTTCATGGCCGGATGTCCCCAGTATCCATTGGCGAATATACCCAGTTGTCCGCTGTTTACAAAGGCCTTGAGCCGGTCCTGGGTTTGTTTCATTACCATTGGACCGTTTAGTTCCCAAGATGAAAGGCTTGCGCCCAGTTTGGCCGCCTCATTGGGATCGGCCTTGAGGGCTGAAACAATATCCACCCAGTCAAGGGCTGAGAGCTGATAAAAATGAACTGCCTGATCCTGTATCCCGTGCGCCGCAACGATCAAATTTCTTATGTACTGGGCATTAAGAGGGATTTCAAGTTTAAGGGCGTTTTCTACTGACCGCACCGATGCCAAGGCGTGCACGGTCGTGCATACACCGCACAACCTTTGCATAAATATCCATGCCTCTCTCGCATCTCTTCCCTGTAAAATTGTCTCTATCCCTCTCCACATAGTGCCTGAAGCCCATGCGTTGGTCACTGCGCCATTATCAACCTCACATTCGATCCGCAAATGCCCTTCGATCCGGGTTACAGGATCAACAATGATTCTTTTTGCCATAGCCTATCTCCTTTTCTTTCAAATCCCCTCTAACAAGAGGGGTGGCCGCGAAGCGGACGGGGTGTGTATCTCGTGACTGACCATCCTTCCTGACTGTCAGCAGACACACTCAATCCATTTCTCGTTAAACCGTTTTGGATATCTTTTTTTACGCTGATCTTCTGTAAATTTTCTTTCTCAAGACAACAAACTTTTGTTTTGATAATACCACACACCCCGTCCGCTTCGCGGACACCCCTCTTGTTAGAGGGGATTTAGCTGTAGCAGGATTACGAATTCGTTATCTGCTATGCATGTTGTTCATCTGCTATCAGTACAGGAAACTTTTTCACGATATATAAATACGCCATAATCTCAACTCCTATGATGCCGAACGTGACTATCAGTTCAGACAATGATGGGAAATAGCTCCAATTGGATCCTGGATTAAATCCAACCAGATAGGTATTAAATCGGTACAAAGACCCTGCCAGCAAAAGAGAGATGGACGCCAGAAAAAGTGTCCTTGGTTTGGTTCTGTTTCTGGAAGATGCAAGCGCCAGAAGAGGGTAGAAATACAAAAGGTTTTCCACGATGAATGCAATGCTATAGAGATCAAATTTGAACGCCATGCCAAGCGCTCCCCGCATAAGGAGGTCAAAAAATCTTATCGAAAGAAATACTCCTATAATCCACGGCACAATACCTGAAAGTTTAGATAGCATAGGCATCTCGATCTCTCTTCTGAAACCGACCGCTGACAAAATAGCCTCAAAGATTACTATCGCGTATCCCATGAAAAGCGCGCATATAAGGAATAAAAGCGGCAAAAGACCTGTCTGCCACAAGGGATGAAGTTTTTTTCCTGAGATAACCATAAGTGTGCCAAGGGAAGATTGGTGCATGGTCGGAAGGAGTACCCCAATGGCTATGAAGACAAAAATCACCTTGTTCAGCACTTTTTGTATGCCATCCACCTTCCAGTTGCGCACAAACGAGGGGAGATACTCTTTGTGCTTGCTGATCCCCTCAAGAAAAACAGGCGCAAATTCAAACCAGAGAATGAATACATATGAGCCTATGCACATGGCCACCTCGAACATAATCGAGTTGGGATTTGCATTCCATGGCGTAAATAGATTATATGCGTTCCAATAACGGCCAATATCGATAAAGACTGATACTCCGGCCAGGGTATATCCAAACATACTTGTAAGCACAGCGGGTCTTACCAGCGGATGATATCGGCCTTTGTTCAGCACATATACGATCAACGCCATGGCATATCCGCCGCAGGCAATGGCAGTGCCGGTCACTACATCGTATGCGATCCATATCCCCCAAGGATAGCCGTCACTCAAGTTAGATATTTTTCCTATTCCAAAGATGAACCTAATAACAGTTAATCCAGCGAACGCCAGAATAATCGCAGCAAAAAACAAAAACGGTTTTGTCAGAATCTTTCCGCCTACTGGTTTGCCGTCCATAAATAATTCCTCCTAATGTCCATCTTTGACTGGTTCGTAAAAAGCTCCATATGCAAGGCGTGCGAGATGGGAAATGGCGAGGCGTACTTCCTGTACGTTGAGCCGTTCCACGACGAAGCGCAACGCCGCAGATGGACTTTTTACAAATCAGTCATCTTTAGTGTTTTTATGCACTACGTAGAGCAATCCGCTAAGCGCTACGATAGGCGCAATCATCCCTTTATATATTGAATGCTGTATTGTCTCAGAAAGCCTTGCGTCGGCGACATTGGACAATTGCGGCAAACCGAGCTTATCAAAAGGTATTCCAGACAGATAGAGCACCTGAGTTCCGCCGCCTTCATTCTCCCCATAGATATGCTTAATATAAGGCGTAACAAGGCGCGGGGTAGTGCGCGAGCTGTCTACACGGGCGACCGGATAGTCGTGATATTCTCCTGCCTTGTACAAAAGCCTCTTTCTGGCCTCTTTCAGCAGGTCTGAAATTTTCCCAAACACACACGCTCCTGTCGGACATACCTCGCAGCAGGCAGGAATTTTGCCTTCGGAAAGCCGATGCGAGCATAACTGACATTTCCTGATCTGCGGGAAAGTCTTTTCCCATTCAAACTTTGGTATATTGAAGGGACATGCCACCTGGCAATACCGGCAACCAATGCATCTTTCCTTATGATACACTACAACGCCGGTTTTTTTGTCTTTGACAAAGGCGGAAACAGGACAGGCGGAGACACACGCAGGGTCAACGCAGTGCATGCACTGCCTCTTTATATACGCATATCCGTCTTTTACGCTGTCTTTGACCGAGCCTGTGCCATCTTTGTAGAGCTTGATAATATTATTGGTTCGCGAATCGTTGTCGATAGGAGTATCCCACATAAGCTCTGGCCCTGAAAAAGTAGGCGGAAGCTGATTTGACTCCTTGCAAGCAGTGACGCATGCCTTGCATCCAACGCAGACTGTGGAATCGTAAAGCATGCCGACTGCCTCGGAAAGTCTGGCGTTAGGCTTTCTGGCAAGGGCAGGGAAGGGGGTTGCCGCAAGCATCACGCCGCTTGCTGTTGCTGCCTTGAGAAATGCTCTTCTGTTTATATCCATAGATTATATCTCCCTATAGATCTCCAATTTATTTGCCTTGTTCTTCCTTGCCTAACTTGTTTGCTATAACAGCTCCCGCGCCGACCGCAGCGCCTGCGACTGCTGCGATAGCCACTCCGGCTCCGGTTGTCATGCCTTTTCCCTGCTCGACAAAAAGCGGAGGGTAGGTGTCGGGAGGTGTCACAAGATGCAGGCTTGCACAACTGAATAATGGTTTTGTAAATCCTACGCCTTTCTCGCTGCAACCAAAGCATGGATGGCCGGTTCCAACAGGCCATGTAAGGGCGCCGGTGTCCCCAAAGAGTATGGACGGACAGTTGTTATACGTCTCAGGCCCTTTGCAGCCCAGCTTGTAGAGACAATATCCCTTGCGGTGGTTTTCATCGCCAAATTCGGTCGCAAACCTGCCAGCGTCGAAATGCGCCCTGCGTTCACAGTCGTCATGGATAAGCCTGCCATAACCAAATTTAGGTCTTCCCTGATCATCAAGTTCAGGCAACTTCTTAAAGGTAAGGAAAAACGTTACCGTAGAGAGAAAGTTATACGGGCTTGGAGGACAGCCGGGTATGTTAACAACCGGCTTGTTCTTTATAATCTTATGTACAGGCGTTGCGCCGGTAGGATTCGGATCTGCTGAGGGTATCCCCCCCCATGACGCGCATGATCCAATGGCGATAATCGCTCCAGCCTGGGCGGCGGTCTCTTTCAGTATATCTACGACCGGCCTTCCCCCGATTTGGCAATATATGCCCTTGTCCTTTACTGGTATAGCGCCTTCCACAACAAGGAGAAATTTGCCAGCGTTTTGCTTGATGGCATCCTCTCTTGTCGCCTCGGCCTGATGACCTGCTGGCGCGCTGAGCACCTCGTGGTAGTCGAGTGAGATAATGTCCAGAATCAGGTTTTCAAGGGTGGGATGTGTGGATCGCAGCAAAGACTCTGTGCAACCGGTGCATTCCTGTGCGGAGAGCCATATCACAGGCGGCCGTTTTGGATTTACTATCGCCTCGGCTATCTTTGTGGTTGCGCTCAATGGAAGCCCCATGCTTGCCGCAAGCGTACCACATAATTTGAGAAAACCTCTGCGTGAGACCCCGCCAATCTGCTTACTAAAAATATCAAAGTCTTTTTGCTTCATGTTCCCTCCTAATTCAATTGAAAAACTGGAGCGCCTGCCAAGCAACTCTTATGTATTTAAGTATAGCAAGTAGAATGCCAGAAAAACATTCGGCATTCTACTTAGTAGTTTTAGACGCTAATTCAATATTTTAGAGAGAATAGTTAAAGGATGTTTTTTGTATAGGGATAGCGCAAATCAAGATCAGGGGTGTTCGGCTGGTTTTATGGTTGTAAAAAAGGCTGACAGATGTAGCCATATAAAACATGTAGACAAATATGTATTCAATATAATATACAGTATTGTAGTCAATAATGGGGAGTAAGACAATGAAAAGTACAACCGTTAGAATTAATCCTAAGGCATATGTTATATTGCAGCGTCTTGCCAAACAATCTAAAGAACCTATGCAATCAATTCTCGCTAAAGCCATAGAATTATACCGCAGGGAAACTTTCCTCCAAAAGGCTAATCTGGCGTTTGTAGATCTGCGTAAAAATTCCAACTCATGGCAAGAAGAACTGAAAGAACGTCAAGAGTGGGACATAACCTTGTCGGATGATTTAAAGGATTTTTAATAATGGAATCACCTTTACGAGGCGAGATTTGGATGATTGACC
>JAZDIE010000219.1:0-2496 GCA_043805295.1 Pseudomonadota bacterium | reverse complement strand
GTTGCTCGACCTGTTCAGGTTTGGCTTTGGCGGAAAGGGAATGACACAGGGGCTGCAGGCGCGGATAGATAAAACAGGTGTGTGGGGCGCGGGGATTCTGGGTATTTTGTTTGCGCTTGCCTTTTGTCCTACATCAGCGGGGCTTTTTTTTGGCGGCCTTATACCCCTTGCGGTAAAAAACAACTCAGCAATTGCGCTGCCGGCTTTTTATGGCGTGGGCACGGCCCTGCCGGTCTTTGGTTTTGCGCTGCTTATCGCGTTCGGCGCGCACCTTGTGGGAACGGTATTCAATAAACTGACCGTCATTGACCTATGGGTACGGCGCGCAATGGCCGTGATTTTTCTGGGCGCCGGCGTTTATTTAACGTTGGCCCATACGCTTGCCCTGGTCTAATCCATCGACAATACGCATAGTAGCGCACCACATTTATTTATAGTTTAGGTCAAATGACCATAGGACGATTATTTTCATTCTTAAACCCATTGAATGGAGGTCTCCTATGGTTCAAAAAGCCTCAAGTTACGGCATCCAACGGCTAAAATCCAAGACCGTTCGTGATGCCATTATCCAAAACATCTCTAATGATTTCAATTTAACACCCATTATTGCTGAAGCTTATTATCAACAAATCTCAAATTACTTCATGGAACACACTAACGTGTCCCTTTCTGCCGGCGATGTCGCTTACCAAGCTGTTGCAGCGGAAGAACCAGCAGGGAAACATATCCGCTTGACAAAAAAGACCACCGTTCGCCTCAAGCTGATGGACATGAACTCTGATCTGGAGGTCCTTGCTGAGTATGGTCTCGCCGGACTTCGTCGTCATCGAGTCTCGCGGTTGTGCCGCCAAGCGTATGACCAGAACGCCCTTCTAAGCCATGAGGACCTGGCCATGCTACTCACCACAAGCCCTGCCACAGTCAAACGCGATGTCTATCACCTCCAGAAACAGGGAATGTTCATCATGACCCGCGGAACCAAGCACGATATGGGTCCCGGACTCTCCCATAAGACCATTATTATCGACCTTTACTTTAAGGGCTACACCTTCACGGAGGTCGAACGGAAGACCAACCATACAGAACTAAGCGTCAAGCGGTATCTTGCGGACTTCATCCAGATTGCCTCCCTTCACCGCCAGAATTTCTCCCAGGCACAGATTAGGATGATCGCCCAGAAGTCCGATAGGACGGTTAGGGAATATTTACAGCTCTACGACACCTACAGCAAGCAAAGCAACGAAAGACTCACTGAGTTATTGACCCCACAAAAGCCTGGCGAGGCCGCACAAAAAAAATCCGTTCCTTCAGAGGGAAAAGGAGGTGAAAACCATGAGTAATTCCCTTACCAAAGCCCAAATTCAGCTCAAGAAGTCCAGGCGTCTCAAGGCCAAAAGCCTCGAAAACCTCCTTCTGCAGAAATTCCTCAACGAATATGGCTACGATAAAGGCGTCATTACCGCCAAAGCCATCATCAAGGACATCCTGGATCTCGTCGAACACTACTTTCTGGTCTCACATATTGACGACGATCTTCATCATCTCCATTACGGCCAGCTTGTTTGGCTCGCCACCCCTGTCGATGAGTATCCAAGAAGAGGAAAAACCCTCAATGATACCAAAATGAAGCCCGTCATCCTCTCTTTTATCACCGAAGAGGACGTCGAGCACTTCGCCAATGGCTTTGACTCGGCCACTTTAAGAAAAAGACGCATAAGACGATGGTCTGATGAAGCCTTTGAACAAGGTGCGTTGCTGACTCAACTCGACTTGGCGTTTCTCCTAGGCATTTGTGATGCCGTCGTGTCTAAATATTGCAACCAAATTTACAAGGAGGGGTATATCCTTCCCACAAGGGGCAATATTCACGACCTCTCCGGGGGCGTCACCCATAAGAGGGAAATCATTACCCTCTACCTCGAAGGACGAATGACTCCGGAAATCGCCTTGAAAACCAACCATAGTAAAGAAGCTGTGGACCGTTACATCAAAGATTACCAGAGAATCGAGGTTCTCTGGCAACATGACGTAAAAGACCAGGATAAAATCAGCCAGATCACAAGGCTGTCCAGGCGGGTTGTCCAACAATATGTGGACTTGATGCCAGATAAAGTCCGCAATTATATTTCAAAGAACAAGGTAGCTATCGAAAATGAACTCGTTACTGCCTAAAAAGCCGCTCCTCTGGTCATTTGATACTATTTCATCAGCACAAGCTCTTTGTTGTATTCGATGCCGTTGGAGACCACACGCAGCAGATAAATACCGCTCGGGTGCTTCCGGGCATTCCAGATGATTCCGGTTTTCAGCTGCATATTGTTTGTTATCAGTTTTTCAACCAGATTACCTTTTATATCACATATCCCTACCTCTGCTGTCTCTTTACTGACAATTAATGAAGGAAAACTGATTACCGTTACCGGATTAAACGGATTCGGCAATACCTCAATCGCCCCTTTTTGTCTCAGTCGTTTATTTTCCTTTTCTGTCTTATCC
>JAZDIE010000218.1:0-3250 GCA_043805295.1 Pseudomonadota bacterium | reverse complement strand
TAATCTTTAACCAAAACCTTTAAAAAAACTATGCATAGACAAAAAGGCTTTACCCTGGTTGAAATCGTGGTCGCAATGGCAGTGCTTCTAATTATTGTCTACCTCACCGCCTCAATAATCGGCTCCTACAGCACGCCCTCTCTTTTCGTAGAAACGAAAATGTTCGTCAACAGCCAGGCGCGCCAGGCAATGGACAGGATTTCCTGGGAGCTTATGCAGGCGAATTCGGCAATGGTCTATGAAAACGGCACCAGTATCCGCTTTGCCGTACCGATAGAAAACGCAACTGGCGATTTTGTCCGTTCTAGCACCGGAGATTTGTTATGGGGAGACAAGCAAACCGCGGGTAATTATATACGATATACCTATTCAGCTTCCAATAAAGTACTCTACCGTCAGCTCCTCGATAACGCAACGAATCTTATCGGTGGTACCCAAAAACCTATTTCTTACAATGTAACTAGTTTCATTGTCTGGCGTAATTATACTTGTTGCCCGCAATACGAATTTGCCGTTGATTTTTCTGCTACAAAATACATGAACAAGACCCTTCCTGAGCCGGTCAATTATACGATCCGCTTTTCGGTTACGCCCTCAAACTAACCAGTGTGTACGGGCCCCATACCGAGTAGGGAATAGCATGTAAAACCCGCCTCTTTAATCCTAAACAAATTCGAGCGTCAAAATCTCATTTCAGGGTAGGCAGGGGGTGCTTGGAATTTGAGATTTGCTTAGGATTTAGGGCTTAGAATTTAATCCTCTTGGGCCTTTGCCAGGACACAAAAATTTCTCTTGACAAAATAATGATTATGGTATACAGTTCATTATTAGTTATACCTAATACACCTCAATACAAACAAAACAGGACAGGTAGCTATGCACGAAAAACTATTTCATACCAGGGAAGTGTTAAAAAGAGTCGGGGTATCGCGCAATACGCTTTTCTTATGGTTCAAACATCGCAAAATCCCGGAGGTACAGCGTGACCGTAACGGCCACCGTATTTTTACCAAGAAAGATATTCAGAAAATACTGTTGTATAAAAACAGGCTTATGCCTCCTCCTGAAGGGTAAAAAATGGTAAGGGTAAATTTACTGCCGGCCGATGCGAACAGAAAAAAACAGATGGTGTCCCCGACCCTCTTGGGGAAGGCGATGCTTTTTGTGGGGATACTGACTTTGTTTTTTTTCGCAGGCGGGATAGCGGTAAGAATGGTGAATTTTTTTAGGGAAAAATCAATGCCGCAGATCCTTTCTCAGTACCAACAGGCGCAGGATTTAGCGACCAAGATCAGAAACATTAAAACCAGGGAGAATGAACTTCATAGCGAGATCGAATTTCTCAACCGTTATTTAGCCAGGGATATTCTCTGGTCTGACACGCTCGCAGTGCTGCGTGACCTTATCCCCGAACAGGTCTGGTTAACGCAGCTTTCTTTTGAGCGGGCGGACATCCAAAACGCTCCCTTGGCAAAACTATATCTGCGAGGCGGCCTTATTGCGTTAGGCAAGGAGAAGCCCCTGGAGTTATTAAGCATGTTTGTGAATAAGCTCAAAACAGACAACGAGTTGTCAAAGAATTTTAACAGCCCTGTGTTGACCGATTCCCATAATGAGATGTATAACGGCAAAGAAATCATGGTTTTTTCCGTTGAATTGCCTTTAAGGAAATAGCGCTATGGCAAAAAACGACCTTGAAAATATAATCCAGCAGCTAAAGACAACTGGGGTATTGTATTTGCTAATTTCGGTCTTGGTATGTTTGTTGATATTCTATATAGTATTCCTGCCTGCGGTGAAAAAGTTTGGCGAGCTCTCAGGGCAGATCAGGGAGAAGAAGACCAATATCGCCAACATCAAGGCGCCAGAGGATGAATACAAAACACTGGTGGAAGAACTTGGCGCAACCGCATCAAACGCAACAGCCTTACGGGAAAGCCTTTTTTGGCAAAAAGACATTAGTAAATTTCTTGATGAGTTGACCAGGCTTGCTTCTGGCTCGGATATTGAATTTGTCTCGCTGATGCCTGACTCAAACCCTGCGATGTCCCAGCAGGACAAAGAATACGCGGCAAAATATTCCTTCTCGCGCGTGCCTATTACGGTAAAGATGAGAGCTAGCTATAATAGCCTGCAAGCATTCTTAAGGAAGATAGAGGAAGGGAAAAAATTTATTAAGATAGATTATTTAGGTATAAACTCGGAAGGTAACATTGTATATAAACACAATATACAGGTTAAATTCAGCATATTGACCCAAGAGGTTGCAGGTGAGATCAATAAGTAAGACTAAAAAGGGCTATGCCGGCATACTGATTATTACAGGGATATATTTCCTCCTGTGGCAGGTTGTGGCTGAAGGCGCCAACTTTCTTGAAAACACGCGAGACCCTTTTGTTTCCATAATTGACTTAGCAAAAGAGGAAGCGCAGAGGACTACCAAGATTGACCTTCCCGGAGTCGCATTGAGAGGAATTATTTACAGCGATGCCAAGGCGGTGGCTATAGTCAATGACGAGCTGGTCATGACAGGGGACAATTGGTCCGGTTATAAAGTAGAGGATATTCGCAGAGACAGGGTAGTTTTTAATGACGGTATGCGGTCTTATGAACTTATCATGCAGAAGAAAGATTCGGATGAGGAGAGGGCTGAAGAAAATACAAAAGACAGAGTGAATGAAGCGCCGAAAGCGCAAAGCCGGCCCGGAGAGGAACGGCAATACGGCTTTCCTGCACAAGAGAACTACGGGCCAGGCATGTATATGCCTGAAAGGAAAGAATAAAAATGAAAAAAATTAAAAAGATCAATGCATGGAAGATTATGCTGCTCCTGCCGCTTGTATTGTATATGTATCCTTTGGCGCGTGCGCAGGAGCCGCAGGGAAAAGTAAAGAATGAAGTGGTTGCCAAGGAAGAAGGCGGACAGTTGCGCGTTGATTTAGACGTCAAAGACGCCGATATCCGCGACGTGGCCAGGGCCTTTGCCCGCATCAGCGGAATGAACATCATTGTCAGCGACGAAGTGAGGGCCATGGTTTCATTAAGGGTCCAGAGCACTGACTGGAGAGAGGCATTGACTATGATCCTCCAGGCGAATAACCTTACGATGTATGAAGGGGAAAATTACCTTGTCATCACCACTTTTGACAGGCGGCGCCAAGTGGAAGAGAGCGGTGCCTTGCAGACAAAAGTAGTTTCTTTCAATTTCGTCGATGTGAACGAAATGAAGAAGAGCCTTGAATCCATGCTG
>JAZDIE010000217.1:0-2538 GCA_043805295.1 Pseudomonadota bacterium | reverse complement strand
TGATAAGACGGAAGTGGCGGTTTCGCCGGACATTTGCTTTTCATTTGCCGCTGATCCCCGGAAGTATGCCTATTCAAAAGCCTATCGGGGAAGGTATGAGTTCAAGAAACATTATTACCCGGAAATAGGCGACCTGGAGGACAAAGGGGAAGAGTTTGAATGCGCCCAATTTATCGACCATCTGGAAGAAGTTGATTTTTGGGTAAGAAATCCGGTAAGGCGTCCGGGGCATTCATTCTGGCTGCAAACATCGACTGACAAGTTCTATCCTGATTTTGTCTGTAAGTTGAAAGACGGGCGATTCTTGGTTGTTGAGTACAAGGGCGGCCACCTGTGGAACGAGGAATCAAAAGAGAAAAAATCCCTTGGCGAATTGTGGGCGGAAAGAAGCGGAGGGGCTTGCCTGTTTGCTATGCCTACTGACAGGGATTATGCAGCGGTGCAACGGGTGATTGCTTCCGGTTGACGGCTTTGGTAACTTTTATAAAGAGAACAATATGAGCACATATAACATTTACTGCGACGAATCCTGTCATCTTGAAAATGATGGCATGCCGGTAATGCTATTAGGCGGGATATGGTGCCCGGTTGATGAGGTGCAACGCCTTGCAGCGGAACTCAGGGACATAAAAAAAAGGCACAATGCCACAGGAGAGCTGAAATGGACAAAGGTCTCACAAGCACGTCAAAATTTTTATCTTGAAGTCGCAAGTTGGTTTCTGGCCGAATCTCCCTTGCATTTCCGCGCCATGGTTGTCTTGAAAAAGGAGAGGCTGAATCATGAGTATTTCAATGCGGGAAGCCATGACACCTTTTATTACAAAATGTATTTTTCACTTCTCAGCAAAATATTAAGCCCGGACAATCTGTATAACATCTACCTTGATATTAAAGATACCCGCAGCCGCAACAAGGTAAGAAAGCTTCGTGAAGTTCTATGCAACAACGTTCATGATTTCACAAGTCACATGATTAATCATATCCAAAATATTCATTCCAACGAGTCTGACCTTATGCAGCTTGCCGACTTTCTGTTAGGGGCAGTCTCTTACCGTCACAGGGGCTTGACCGGGAACAACGCAAAGGTTGCGGTTATAGACAGGCTGGAACAGGGATTAGGGCGTAGCCTGCTCAAATCAACGCCATTGTCAGAACAGAAGTTCAACCTGTTTCTCTTCTCGCCGCAGAGGGTTGCATCATGACGCCCCTTCCAGCTTGGCTTCCTCAAATGCTTTCCGTCAATCCGTGGACGGATAAAACCTTTGATGATTTGTATACGCTCTTCAAACGGGATTTTGTTGAGAATAAACCGCGGTATCGTAGTATTTCAGTCTGGTTTTTCCCAGACATGGAGGATGGAAAAGAAAGAATTTTCTGGCACCTGACCCACCGAGAAGACAAGGAGCGCGGAGAGCGACTTTCTGATTTTCGCCGTTCGGAAAGATTGCCTTGGGCGAGGCCGATGCTTGAGAACCCCGACGAGCCAGAAGTTCTTGACTGGGATTATGAAGAGGGGAATGGCAGCATTAAAACCTATGTCTGGCTCAAGGATTTTGACTATCTGGTTCTGTTAAAGAAATACCCGGATGGCGGCAGGCGTATTGTAACAGCCTATTGGATTGAATATGGTCACGAAAAGAGGAAGTTGCTGAAGAAATATCAGCGCAGAATTGCCCCATAAACGACAAAAGCCGACGCGGAACGTCGGCTCAACTCCTTCTGCAACTTGGCAGATGAGATACTTATAATATCGGCTTTATTAACAAAGAAGTCAATACTTTTTCCCAAAGGGCGGGAAGACGCGCTGTCACAGTTTTTGCTTTGCCGTCTTGTCTTGCCAGCGGGACTATTGCATACGGCTTCCGGGCAAAGCCAAGCCAGCCACGGGCAAAAACTCCGCCAGCGCTCAGGCTGTGCATGACTCCACCCTTGGTTGCTTGTGGCGAGTCCGTATAAAAACTGCATAGGAAGGCGGCTTCCCGCGCATAACAGACACTATGTTTAGCGGCTGGGTTTTTGGGCATTTTCTCATGTCGGACAGGTTGTTTGACAGAGTCTCTCAGGGCATAGGCGAAGGGAATATGGTAGCTTTCAATTTGGGAACTCAACACAACCAATCAAACACGGCAGTCGACACATACGTAGACCGGCAATTAGCGGCGCTAGAATTTAAAATTAAGGCAGGCTCTGTTTGTGTGACAGGCGAAGGTTTTTGGGGACAAGCCTTAGGGGCTGACTTTGTTCGTACCAATATGGATATAAATCCCACACCAGCCGACGGAGGAGATCCAAAAGAAATTGAAGCAATAAGCGGTTTTTTGAGCGCCACGGCAACGATTAATGACAAGCAAAACATATCCTTTGGTTATGGCGTGGATGATCCAAAGGATGAAGATATGGAAGGGATAAATGCCTTGACCAATTTTCAGTATACAAAGAATTCTATTCTTTTTGCAAACACCTGGTATAAAATAACACAAGCTATTCAGGTTGGCGCAGAGACGATGTATGTGAATACTCAACGTTTTGACCAGACCG
>JAZDIE010000216.1:0-3342 GCA_043805295.1 Pseudomonadota bacterium | reverse complement strand
GAACCTGGATTGAGCGAAAATATCTCATCAAACAGCTCAGGCATTTTGCCTATTGCAGGGATGTCATCATTGCGGTTGATCCATCCCTGGATTGCTCCACCCTGGTTTTTTGTGGGAACATCTTCTGATATCTCTTTTGCGAGGTCTTCAAAGCTTGCCGCCTTTTCTTTAAGCCGATCAAGAACCTTTTGGGCAGCGGCCTTGTCTTTAACCTGTATATGACTTATCTGTATACGGTCAGGTTGCAGGTAATCCTTTATGTTGGCGTCGTAGTAGAGTTTGATGTCCCCTTCTGTTATCTTCACTTGTTCTGATACGGTTTTGTCAATAAGCTCACCTGCCAGCATTTTCCGTTCCGTATCCCTAAGCAGTTCCCTTACCTTTTCGTTTTCATTTAGCTTCATCTCCCGCGCCTTGCGATATAGAACTTCCTCTGCGATCAGTTGATTGATTAACCCCAATCTTTCATGAGGTGATTCAAAGCGCTTAAGAAGCGCGTTTTTTTGTTTTGCAATCCCTTCTTCAGGAAGAACTCTGGCATAAGAGCGCAGCGCCTGTTCCACCTCATGCTCAATAAGCTGATCCATCTGACTGCTTGTAATTTTTTCAGCGCCTATCTCTGCAATCACTTCTTGATCTGTTTCAGCCGCTTTTTCATCAATGCCAGTGCGCTCGGTCAATTCATGTTTCAGGGAAGAAACCTTTCCAAGCGCCTCAAACGTTTCCTGAATCTGGCGGCTAAGCTCTTTTTTGTACTCACTACCTTTATCCAGCATCTCTGAACTATAAAACGACTCTACGGCATAGTCGTGCTTATCGGTATACTGATAAAGCTTTCCTATCCGGTACCAGATGCTTGCAGCGTCTTTTTGGTCAATAGTTGACTCAAGATATTCTTGCCATGCCTCAATCGCGGGAAGCGCCAGACCACGGGACTCAAGCTTCATGGCAAGCTCCTTTTGTGGCTCAGTTTCCAAAGAGGGTGTGTGTGATCCGTTCTGCATATTGCTTTGTTTTAAATTATACAGGATATACATGTTGATTGCGCTAACAAGCCCGATTACGATTAATATCAACAATATTGCTGCGCTATAATTCTTTTTTTCTTTTTTTATAGGGAGATTCAGATTAAGTTGATCTGTTAGCTTAGGTTTATTTTCCATATCTTTTCCTTTGGCGGCCTTTTTCACGCGCTCTGAAAAAATTAACAAGGTCGAGCACGTACGGCCTTCCTGTCTCGATATCTATCTGGTCGATCCCTATCGACCGGAATATATTCGCAATGTTGCTGGCATTCTGTGCGGTCAGTGTCTGATATTCGCTTCTAACAATCGGGCTGCTTGAATCGATTAGGATCGTTTCACCGGTCTCCGCGTCCTCAAGTTCAATAAGTCCCACGTCAGGAAGGCCGACCTCCTTTGGATCTCTGATAGCTACTGCTATCAGGTCGTGATGCCGACCAAGCGCCCTGAGCTGACGTTCAAAGCCTTCATCCTGAAAGTCGCTTATCAGGAAAACCACAGCGCGTCTTTTGCAAACCTTACCAAGATAATCAAGCGCAAGCGCAAGATCTGTTTTTGACTGACTCGCCTTAAACCATAATATTTCGCGTATTACCCTGAGGACATGGCGCGTCCCTTTTTGGGGAGGTATGAACATTTCCACTTGATCGGTAAAAACGATCATGCCGACTTTATCGTTGTTTTTTACCGCAGCAAAGGCGAGCAGGGCGCAGACCTCGGCAGCCACCTCATTCTTAAGCTGTTTTACTGTGCCAAATCTACCTGACGCGCTTAAGTCCACCAGAAAAAAAAACCGTCAGCTCCCGCTCCTCCCGAAACCTTTTTATATAAGGTTTGCCTGTGCGGGCGGTGACATTCCAGTCTATTGCGCGGACATCGTCTCCAGGCTGGTACTCGCGCACCTCGTCGAATTCCATCCCCCGGCCCTTAAATACGGATTCATATTCTCCGCCGAGCACGTCGTTGACAGCCTTTTTGGTCGCAATTTGAATATAACGTATTTTGCCGGCAAGCTCTTTGGGGATCATGGCACTTTGACAGCAGCAAAAATCTGCTGGATGATATCTTCAGAGGTTTTTTCTTCTGCCTCAGCTTCGTAACTGACAATAACACGATGCCTCAGGACATCCATGCCTATGGATTTAACATCCTGGGGAGTTACATATCCTCTTCCCTGAAGCAGGGCATATGCCTTGGCTGCCATGCAAAGAGAGATTGTGGCGCGGGGCGAGGCTCCGTATAGTATGAGCTGTTTTATGTCCAGGCCGTACTTGTTAGGCTCTCGGGTCGCTTGTACTATATTTAAGATATATTCCTCTATTTTTTCGTCCATGTATATCTCATCGCTCAGCTTTCGCAGGGAGATGGTGTCGTTTGGGGAAATAACAGCATCTACCTGTACGTCAGGCTTGGACCTGGCCATCCGTTTCAGGATGATGTGCTCGTCTTCAATAGACGGATAACCCACTTTTAACTTGAGCATGAACCGGTCCACCTGGGCTTCGGGAAGCGGATAAGTCCCTTCCTGCTCTATCGGGTTTTGAGTCGCAAGCACCATAAAGGGTTCATTCAACTGGTACGATTCATCGCCTATTGTCACCTGCCGTTCCTGCATTGCCTCAAGGAGCGCGCTTTGAACCTTGGCTGGCGCCCTGTTAATCTCGTCTGCAAGTATTATTTGATGAAAAATCGGCCCCTTACGCACGCTAAAGGTGCCATCTTTGGGGTTATATATCTGGGTACCCAACAGGTCCGAGGGTAGGAGGTCTGGCGTGAACTGGATACGCTGAAAGGTAGCCTGGATGCATCTTGCAAGAACCGTTACTGTTAGAGTTTTTGCAAGACCAGGCACTCCTTCAATTAAGACATGGCTGTTACACAGCAATCCTACCAGCAACTGGTCGACCATCCATGATTGGCCGACTATCACTTTGCCGACCTCAGATCTGATACGTTGAAGAATTGAGGATCGAGCTTGCACTTCCTCGTTGATTTTTTTTACGTCTACTGCCATGGGTTTTTCCCTCCACAAGATTTGTTTATAGCAGACTATTCTATCCAAAAAAAAATTGGATGGCAATAGTCTTGCGGATAACACAGTGCTGACGCACATGTTACCCCTAACCCTCTCCCACGAGAAGATAATTGTATGATATCATTATTATTATTTCCCTCCCCATTGACGGGGGAGGGTCAGGGTGGGGGTGAAAACTGTGCGACAAACAATATTCGGGAATGAATTTAAGCGCTACTATTATTCATTGATAACATGGAGTTACAAACATCGGAAAAGACGTGCGTCAGTACTGCGGATAACAAT
>JAZDIE010000215.1:0-2671 GCA_043805295.1 Pseudomonadota bacterium | reverse complement strand
TATCCGCAAACAACTGGTTGAATTCGATGATGTGGTCAACCAGCAGCGCGAGCTTATCTACGGTGAGCGGAGAAAGATACTGGGTGGCGCCGACCTTAAAACCAATATCCTGTCAATGGTAAGGGAAGAGTTGGGGCATCTGACTTCTTCCCACGCCGGAGATGATTACGGCGAGGGACGGGATACACAAGGCTTGCTCGCTGATGTTGCCGCCATCATGCCCATCCCTCCGGAGCTTAACGCCGAGGCGCTCGCCCCCCTCAAGCCATCTGAGATTAAAGAGAAGTTGGACAAGCAGGCGGATACGCTCTACGAGCAGCGGGAAAAAGAAATTGGACCGGAAGGTATGAGGATGCTGGAGCGAATGATAATGCTTCGCACCATAGACAGCCTGTGGATTGACCACCTGACCGAGATGGACCATCAGAGGCTGCAGGCAGGCTGGGCTGGTCTTCAGCAACAGAAGGCTGTGGATGTCTACAAGAATCTGGGCGGCCAAAAATGGGAAGACCTAAAAGATGACATCCGTAATAAGGTAAGCCACACCATCTTCCATATCAGCATCGTCAAACAGGAAGTCCGCCAGGCAGTCCCGCCAACACCGATGGCCCAGGTTGCCACCACTACTAATAGAGTCAGCAACAACCAACCGCAAAAGGTAGCCGGCAAGAAGGTCGGCCGCAACGACCCCTGCCCCTGCGGCTCGGGCAAGAAATACAAACACTGCCACGGGAAGTAGATATTATTAACCTCACCCCCTGACCCCCTCTCCTTTCAGGAGAGGGGGAAAATATTTTGCTTGAGTCCTTCAGCCGAAGGACTCAAGCTCTCCCTTTTCGCTCAGGGAGTTGGCAAAATGAAAAGACCTCAGTATAATGTGGGTGTAGACTACTACTACATACAGGAGATATAAGAAGCTCTTTTTCTCATTCAGAATCAGTATAACAAATTGAGTCAAAGTGACCAAACAGGAATAACCTGTGAAATCCAAGTCATTGTCTACTACTTTGTTACCATTGGACAAACATCGGGATGTTTGCCCTTCCATACGTATATCTCAGTATGAAATGTTTTGGGTATTTACTTTGCTAGAACAATATATTTTCGGAGTCCATAATTACCCGTAAGTGTAAAACTAGTATTTCCGGAAAGAGTCACTTCAACGACGGGAGCTATAGGGCCTATAACGGCAAAACTAAGAGTTGCTGACTTCCCATCAGGTGCAATCGTTTTTGATTCAGGGGATGCTATAAATGCGCTTGAAGCAGGCCAAAAGTCCAGTATTTTATCCTCGCTTTTTTCTTGTAATTGAACTTTAAAGTACAGTCTGCCTAAATGTTCATTGGCGCTCGATGTTGTGAATATAGTAGCTTTGATAACGCCTTTCTCTTCTTTTGTTTCAATTCTATATACGCTTAGCCGAGGGGTTTCAATAAAGTAGCCTAGAGTTGTGGTTGTTAGACCTACGATCAACAGAACTAAAGATATGAAACCGATACGTCTTTTTGTCAGTGCTTGTAATTTACTTGCAATGTATTCCTTAAAATTATCTATTCCTAAAAGACCTGCTATTAGAGCTACTAACAGACCGACAAAAAATACATAAGTGGATAAATCGATCATAAAAACCGCCCTTGAGAAAATATTGGAACTTCTCCCTTTCCATAAGTATGTTTTTCCAAACGTTGAGGTCGGAATGCGGTCTTTTCTAACGAGCCGAGGGACCCTACGTCAAACACAATTTTCTTCCATCGATTTATTGTCAGTGTTTTTCTATAAATCTCGATGTTTCGTTGATTTGACATGTGCTCGCACAAGCTGAGTTTTTTTCAGACCGTCTTTTGGTTTCCTTTTGTATTCTGAGATTCTTTCAAATTTTTTATCCTTGTTCAAGGACTTAGCCATTTTTCATCACCTCTAAAATAAATTGCCGTCGATTTATTGATATTTCTTTTTGAGGTTAATAAGCCATTTCTCCCTAGTTTCAGGATCTAAATTCTTAATGTAATCCAACGATGTCCTATACAAATCAACCTTCTCAAGTTTCTTCCAGTCTAAATCGGAGGATTCAGTTCTACACCCACATTCAAGACAATAGAATGATAAAATTTTATCCCGTGCTTAAAAAGAGCGTTTCCTTTTTGGGTTTCTATGACAAAATTGAAAGTAATATTAAAGCATTTTTGGCAAAGAGATTCTATTATTTTATATTGACCGGATGGAGATGGAACTAGACAGTGAAAATTGAGCTCCTGTATAAAAATATGATCAGCTGAACCCAAGGTTGCTTTTTGACGTATGACAGTATATTCCATGATATTTTTCCCTTTACGATTGCAACTCGACAAGATTATAGCACAATGATGAGACAAGTTCCTCTGCGCGGTGATAAAATGGGTCAACTTATGAAATCCAAAATCATAAAATCCAAAAGTAAAGTGTTCTATTACCCGCTTGAAATGATGCCGTTTGCATACTGCTCCGCCTGCTTATACGTTGTCCTAGAGGAAAACGAAAAGGCGGGGCAACTATCTGAGACCTAACAAACAACAAAAGGGAGCATTTCTGCTCCCTTTTTAAAAATTTATCGAATTAGAGTGTTACCACTGGACAAACATGGGCATTAATGTATTTCTGTAGGTATAGCTATTCTGAGGGAAAGGGCTATGCT
>JAZDIE010000214.1:0-7305 GCA_043805295.1 Pseudomonadota bacterium | reverse complement strand
TAACCAAGGTAGTGGTGTTCGCTGATGAGACTATTGAAAATTCCTTCAAGGCGGCTTCGGCGTACTTGCTCAAGCCGAATAGAAGGCAAGTCCTTAATAGCGCACTCGATAGGGGTCTGGTCAACGATTAGCTTTGTCGGTTTTCTGCGGCAAACCATATCCTTCAGAACGCCATTTGACTGCCGCCAGTTCCAGGTCCTGCATACTTCCTGAGAGATAAAGCGCCTGCTCTTGGCGGGATATGCGGCAACAATATTCGTGATGGTGACTATGTCTTGTCTGCTGACTGATCGGCCTCGGCATGTTACGACTGTATCCATTCCTAAAGCATAACCCATCAGGAGATGGAACGTACGTCTTTTCTTGGAGGCGTGGCAAAAAAACTCTGGACCCTTGTTGTAGTGGTTCCTTTAATTTTCAGTGAGCATCTTAAAAACCCAGCATGAACCCGTAACCCGGCCCGTGAATGGTTACAAAATTTTCTTGAAATGCCCAAAGCTGACATAATGTTAAATCTCGACAAGTAGTTTTTAACCTTCTATGATTTTCGTAAGGGTGAGGCTGTCTGTTCTCGAAAATTCGTCCACTCCCCTGCTTTTTGAATAGGATACATGTTTTGGCTGATTTTTTGGGAGAAGCAGGGGGTGGCTATTTTGATCTTCAAAGGACAATACAAAAAATATGCGTGGAAACCTGCAATGCAAATGGTTGGGTTATACCATTTACACAGCTAACCCTTCATATGGAGTAACTCCATAGGCTGATATACTGAAGGTGTGGAAGGGTTTTGGTGAAGCTTAAATGGTAAAATGGCTTAGTATTCGCGGTAAGATTATTGGGGGATTTTTAATATGCTTTCTGTTTATGGGGCTAATCACTGTGATTGATTACTTGATGGTTTCGAACATTAATGATCGTCTTGTATTTATGGAAACCGCCCATGAATTATTGAATACTGTGCTGGAGATGAGACGGTATGAGAAGAACTACTTTTTGTATACAGAACAGACAAGTTATCATGAAAACTCTCAGTATACAGATAAGGCCTTGGGCATTCTCAGGGATAATGCCAGAGAAATGATCAGAATTGCAGGGGCAGACAATTATAAGCTGTTGTCAAAAACGCTTGACCACTATCAATCTTTGATGAATAAAATGGGAAAAGGATTAGTTAGCGCCTTAGGACAAGAGACAAAAGACCAGATTAGAACAGAAGGGGAAAGGCTTGTAAGGGCAGCAGAAAATATAGTGAGTAAGGAGCGGAATAAAACGAGTGATACCCTGCGTCATTCCCAATATATTCCTCTATTTTTTCTTGCTGCTTTGGCTGGGCTTGCCGCTTATATAGTGCACTTAGTCGCCAAAAAGATTGTAGCTCCACTGGTTTCGCTTGAGAAAATTGCACTCAGGCTGGCCAGGGGTGAATACTCAACTATCCATGTTGAAGATATGCCTGAGGATGAAATATGCCACGTAATATTAACATTTAACAATATGATGGAAGAGCTGGAGAAGAGACAGTCAGAACTATTGCAGTCTGGGAAGATGGCTGCAATTGGCACCTTTACCTCTGGAATCGCCCATGAACTTAATAACCCCATTAATAATATTTGTCTTACTGTAGATACTTATATGCAGGATTATAGTACGCTTTCTGAAACAGACCAACTTGAGTTATTGAATGACATTTCCCTTCAGGCAGAGAGGGCGGCTGAGATTGTAAGAAATCTGTTGGGGTTTTCGCGATCTGAGAAGGCTGTTTTTCAAACAGTTAGTATAGAGGCAATTATTAATTCTACTATTAGACTAGTTAAGAATCAATTCATGGTTAGCAATGTGATACTGAAATTATTTATTCCTGAAGATCTCCCTGGCATTAAAGGGGAACAACGTGGTTTGGAACAGGTGTTTTTAAATCTGGTTGTCAATGGGCTTCAGGCTATGCCAAATGGCGGGATGCTGACCATAGAGGCAAGAGATGACGATGATTATGTAAAGGTCATGGTAACGGATATGGGTATGGGTATATCGCATGACAACCTTTCACGTATTTTTGATCCCTTTTTTTCAACAAAAAATGTGGGGGAGGGTACGGGATTGGGCTTGTCGGTAAGCTATGGAATTGTGAAGAAGCATGGCGGCGATATTCAGGTGCATAGCACGCCCAACGTAGGGACCACTTTTATTATCTCTCTCCCTAAGGAGCAATCGTTAAATGCCGCCAATTAGAATAGCTGTTATTGATGATGAGGCGATTGCGTGTAAGAGGATCAAGGGGGCATTAGAAAAAGAAGGCTATGAAGTAGAAACCTTTATAGATGGCGCCTCGGCTTTAGATCGGATGAAAAGCAACCCGTTCCATGTCGTAATAACTGATATCCGATTGCCTGGATTGAGCGGGATGGAAGTTTTGATCGAAACACAGAAAGCATATCCTCATGTTCCGGTAATTATGATTACCGGCTACGGTTCTATTGATTCGGCGGTTGAAGCTATGAAAAAAGGAGCATATCACTATGTCACTAAACCTGTTAAACTGGACGAGATTAGAATGCTTGTTAAAGGGTCAGTCGAACGAATCAAATTGACTGAGGAAAACACCAGGCTCCGTCAAGAGCTGGAAGATAAATATGTGTCTCAGGGGATGATTGGAAGCAGTAACGGGATTCGCAGGGTGTTTGTTACTATAAAGAAATTGGCGTTAGTAGACTGTAACGTACTTATCCAGGGGGATAGTGGCACAGGTAAAGAACTGGTTGCACGGGCGATTCATTATAGTGGCCAGAGAAAAAACAACCCGTTTGTATCATTTAATTGTGGCGGGTTCACGGAAGAACTTGTTGCTGATGAGTTATTCGGTCATGAGAAGGGGGCTTTTACCGGCGCTTCTGCTACAAGGATCGGACTGCTGGAAACAGCAAATGGGGGCACAGTCTTTTTAGATGAAATTGGTGAAATGCCTCTTTCCATGCAGATTAAGCTTTTGCGCGTGATTGAGGAAAGGAGCATCTTTCGCGTAGGAGGATCAAAGCCGGTCAGCCTCAATATTAGAATCATTGGGGCTACAAATCGTGATCTTAAGGAGGCGGCAGCTCTTGGGCTTTTTAGAGATGACCTTTTTCATCGGCTTAATGTTGTTGCGATATCTCTGCCGAGACTTGTTGATCGTAAGGATGATATCCCTCCACTGGTGAATTTTTTTCTGGACCGCTACAATAGCGCGTTTAAGAAGAAGGTGAGAGGGATTACTCCGTCTGCGTTGAACCTTCTTTTGCATTATGACTTTCCAGGAAATGTGCGTGAGCTGGAAAACATTATTGAACGAGCGGTTGCCCTTTCAGATGGATTATACATTGATGTCAACGATTTGCCTGGCAGTGTTGCACAGGGCATAGAGGGCAAAGGATTAGAGGGGGATACGCTTATTTCCCTGGAAGAAAAGGAGCGGGAGTATGTCAAAGTAGTATTGTCTGCTACTAAAGGGAATAAAATAAAAGCTGCTGATATTCTGGGAGTGCCCAGAACTACTTTGTGGAGAAAAATAAAAAAGTATAATTTAACAGACGAATAGTTCTTATAATAGCGCATAAGTCATGTGCGCGCCTACGGGTTTCGTTTTGAAACATACTTGCCCCACTGCTAAGTTATTCAGAACATCATGTGCTTCACACATACAAGCCAAACTGCATAGTCTTTAGTCTATCCTCTTGCGATGAATTTTGATGGATTCGTAAAAAGTCGTCATTATCTTAGTTTCATTTTGAACCGCCTCCAGAGCGGTATTGCCCCCTGTATAGTATTGGTCTTAAATTATACGTTTCGTTTTGAAACTATTCCGCCTGCTTCTTTTATCATCTTTTCGGCAACCAATTAATTTAATTACCAAAATAAGCTTGGCACTCATTTTGTATAATAATGTATTCAGTTGATAGGCAGTAGCCTATAGAAATCATCGATATGGATGAGTGCGCACAAACATCTCGATGAGTCAAAAAAATATATGAAAGGATGCACACGAAGGAGAGGGTTAAGAAGATGGATATTTGGACTCAGTTGAGTGAAATGATGGTGGCTATTACGTTTGCAGAGGCAGATGACGCGGACACAGCCAGAGAGATTATGAGGCAGAGCAAAACTAAAAAGACATGCAAAGATAATGCACAGCAATGTCAGGAGAAAAAGCGTGTTGACAAGGTGGCGGTCCGAGGGTCAGGCAAGGCTATCAGCGTTGGCTGCAGGGGGAGAGTTTGAGTTAGAAACACATTGATGAATGATAGGGGGAAAAACAATGAAGAAAAAACCGTATCTGGGAACGATTGTGTTAGGGGTTATTTCGCTTGCTTCATATATTATCTTATTTATGAATGCAGAGATTGTAATGGAATTTTTCACCCGTGGAGGAAAGTACACAGTTTTGCCGATTATATGCGCGCTTTATTTTTCGTTTGTGCATGGCGGCTTTGCCAGTAACTTGTTGGACGTTTTGGGTATAGAAGCAAAAAAGCTAAATAATTAAGAGAATTGTAAAGGGGGGGATACCTTATGATAAAGAAAATTTTAATCTTATTTTTGGCAATGTTTTTATTCATATCAGTCAAAACCCAGGCGTTTGCTGCCGGAGGAGGCCCTCCTGAAGGGGTGAAGACAGGGGTCTTTACAGCAGTTAATCTAAAAGATGGCACTGCGGTATTTAAATCGTCTGGTTCTGAAAAAACTGTAGTTTTTAAATTGGGAAAGACAATAGAGGCAAATGCTATTCCTATCGACAAGAAGGTAATGGTTAGTCTTGATGAGCATGATGGTGAGAAGTTCGTCAAAGAGGTTTCGCTCATGTTTTTAGGCTTGACAAGCGATAAGGTGATGGCTCTTCTTATAATTGGGTTTATTGGCGGACTTCTGAGCGGCTTTATAGGCTCAGGCGGCGCTTTTGTGCTTACGCCTGCTATGATGTCGCTTGGCGTTCCAGGAGCGGTCGCTGTCGCAAGCAATATGTGTCACAAATTCCCTAAGGCTATGGTGGGTGCATATAAGCGTTTCAAGTATGGGCAGGTTGATCTTAAACTTGGCCTGATTATGGCTGTATCCGCAATAGTAGGCGTTCAGGTAGGCGTTTATGTCCAGAAAATAATCCTTAATCAATGGGGGAATGCTGGATCTAACCTTTATGTTAGCTTGGTGTTTGTGGCTGTTTTAGTCATTGTGGGGTCGTTTGTCTTTTATGATGCATGGAAGCTTTCAAAAGGAGGTCAAGAGGCAAAAGTTTCTAGGCTTGCGCTTGCTGTGCAGAAGATCAACATCCCCCCTATGATATATTTCAAAACCGTGGGAGTCAGAATCTCTGTGTGGGTGACGCTTCCTCTTGGTTTTGCCACAGGCATGCTTGCAGCCACGATTGCTGTTGGAGGCTTTATCGGTGTGCCGGCTATGATTTATGTCATGGGGGCATCGGCTATAGTTGGAACAGCAACAGAATTGGTTATAGCCTTTGTTATGGGTTTTTGGGGTTCTGTGCAGTGGGCTATGAGCGGACTTGTAGATATAAGGTTGACACTCCTTATTCTGGCAGCTTCGCTTATAGGCGTGCAGCTTGGAGCACTTGGAACCACCTATGTAAAGGATTATGTGGTTAAAGTGGTTATGGGCGCGGTTATGTTGATAGTGGCTGTAAGCAGGGGTGCTAAGGTACCGATCTATTTCTCAGACCTGGGGATTATGTCGGTTAGCTCAGGCGCTACCCTTATACTTGATAAAATTAGTTTTTGGGCTTTAGTCGCTGCACTGGGCACTGCGGGTATCATTATTGCGTGGAGCATGATCAGCGGCATGATAAAGGTAAGGTCTGAATCAAGAGAGATAGCGCCATCCAGGGAAGCCATCGTAAGCCATGTGTAGATATAGAAAAATGCTTCTTGCCTTTGATGGATCTGAATCGAGCAGGAACGCCTTAAAACAGGCTATTGTTCTTGCTCGATCAGAGCAAAGCTGGATAAGGGTGGTTTCTGTATTGCCTTCTTATGAAGGCGACCTGCACCTCCAAGGTGTAAGCGGAATTGAAGAAGTGCTAAGAAATCCAGCAGATAAGCTTGTTAAAGCCGCTGAGGAGATCACATCTTGTGAACCAGTAAATGTTATAATTAATGCCGAACATGGAGAACCGTATGAAAAAATTATAGATGTGGCTGAGGAGGAAAACTGCGATCTTATTGTCATGGGGAGGCGCGGTCTGGGGAGGGTGGAAAGAATGCTTATGGGGAGTGTTATATACAGAGTAATAAGCCATAGCAATATTGATGTGCTTGTGTTTCCTGAGGATGCCCCTCTTGGCTGGAAGAATATCCTGATAGCTACTGATGGTTCCGCATACAGCGATATCGCTCTTTCAAAGGCCTTAAATTTTGCAAGACTTTATGAAGGTGGCTGCGCTGCGGTTTCTGTGGCCAATATATACCCTGAGTCTTATGCCGTGGCGCCTAAGATAGTCGAACAACTGGAAAGGAAGGCAATAGACATTCTTAGAGGGACAGCAGAAAAGGCCAGAGCCGCTGGTATTGAACTTGAAACATATCACTTAAGGGGGGAACCACATGAAGAGATTGTTAACTTAGCCAGGGAGGTCAATGCTGATATCATTTTCATGGGTAGCCATGGCCGTGCTGGTATAAAAAAGTTTTTGATGGGAAGCGTAACTGAGAAGGTCATAGGCCTTTCCTATTGCCCTGTGCTTGTGGCAAAGAGTAAACAAACCTATTAATTCCCTCCATTTCCCCCTTTTCTCTTGCCATAGAGATAAGCCCTTTATAAACTAAGAATGTGAAGATGCATTTTGTAAAGCCAAATCAAGATTATAATATCCTTATTCTCGATGATGAACCTATTGTATGTAAACGATTGAAAGCTGAATTAGAGAGATCAGGATATAGGGTAGAGGCTTTTACAAACAGTATGCAAGCATTAGGACGAATAGAGGAAAAGGGGTTTGATGTAATAATAACTGACTTGAAAATGAAAGAAATAGATGGAGAACAAGTGCTGAGGATTGTCAAGGATAAATATCCAACAACTCAAGTTATAATTATTACAGGATATGCCACGTCAGAGTGCGCTAAACAATGTCTAAGCAATGGTGCCTTTGATTTTATTTCTAAGCCTTTTAAGCTGGATGATATTCAGCTTGTGGTTAATAGGGCTATATATTTTCGAGAAGGCGTATTTGGGGGGACGCCCTTAACTTATTAACTTAAAGCAACAAAAGTGTCAGCAGCGACCTGAAAATGCGTTAAATCTGGCGGTTTGAGAAGGTGTTCC
>JAZDIE010000213.1:0-2393 GCA_043805295.1 Pseudomonadota bacterium | reverse complement strand
CAAGACGAAGTGCAACGCAGCAGGTGGACTTTTTACAAAGTCCACCTTTACTATGAAATACTATTCATTGCAATGCGTTTCCCATATTAACTCCAGCCGCACAACCTTTTTAGTATTGGATTTAATCTTTACCAAATCGCTCAGGCGATATCCTCCTATCCATATTATTTTATCTTCGCTCAGCACAATGGGGCATATTCCCCTGATCCTCTTTGGAACTTTTTCGTTGATGAAAAAGTTTTTTACTTTTTGGGATCCGGTCATACCAAGCGGTATAAAGTGGTCGCCTGGTTCAAAATTTCTTGCCAGCAATGGGAATCGGATGCTCTCATAATCCAAAAAAGCCAGATTATACGGAGCGTCCGCCTTGGGGAAAACGACATCATCAATCGAACAAAAAGAGACCTTTAGTGTGGCGCCAATCTCAGATATAAACACCTCAGACGGCGCATGCTCAACTATATACTGGTAGGGTTTTCTCTCAGAAACATGCTTACGGTAAAAAACCAGGGCGCCTGGTTCAATCGCCGCGATTATTGATTTTGGAAGATTAATTTGACCACAGACGACAGACGATGGACAACCGTGATCTATGGTCAGTTCATCAATTGCCTTTACATGGTCAAAGGATATACCCCTCAAGTCGCCTTTTATTGCTTGAATTCCAGCCCGTATAACCCTTTTTTTTAGAGCAGGATGCAACTCCATCAAACCTTTAAGATTGAGCGCAATGATTTTATCGGTTTTTGTTTTTGTAAGGTCTTTTAGTGTGCGGGCAACAAGCCCTTCCCAGAATTTTTCCTCATCCCTCAGAATGTCTGCAAGATGGCCAAGGGTTATGGCGATTTTTGGATTATAATGGGCGACAATCTCTGGAATAAGTTCTTTTCGGATACGGTTTCGAAGGTATTTAAGACCTGAGTTTGATTCGTCGGTCATATAATGGATGTTATTTTTTTCTAAAAACGAGATTATTGTTGCTCGCGATGTCTCAATCAATGGACGGATAAAGGTTTTATCCCGAACAGGAGGAATCCCTGCAAGCCCTGTAGTCCCTGAGCCTCGGAACAGACGTAGCAAGACAGACTCTGCCTGGTCGTCCAGTTGATGCCCCAGCGCAACCTTTTGGAAGCCCCATTTTGCAGCGGTTTTTTGGTAAAAAGCGTATCGCGCCTCTCTTGCCGCTTCCTGAATCGATAAACGCTGCGTCAGGCTAAATCGTCTGACATCACATAAGCCTATTTCATATGGTATGCCCAACCTTTCGGCAAGCTGCGCCACCATATCGGCCTCTTGATTTGCCTGTTGCCGCAAGCCGTGGTTCAGGTATACGGCACCCAGGCGCATCGGCCATCCTTGTGAAATGGCATAAAGCAGATGAAGCAACGCCACTGAATCAGGGCCGCCGGAAACCCCCACAACTACAGAGTCGCCCTGGCTGAGCATCTGATGCTTTTGGATTGTTTTTTTAACAGCAGCGATGATTTTTTGAGAGTCTGAGGTGTAATTATTCATGCTATACCTGATGGATCAGCAGGTCACAAACTCGACCTAAAATGCAAAACCAGCTTTGGTTACGACTTTCAATAAAACCATATGTTTAGTTTTTTAGTAACTATTTAGGTGCTGAAACTGTATAGGTCAATTATCAGAGGAAAAAGATCTCTGTAAGTGCATATACGGCATGCACATACCAGCAATAAACCAGAAGAGCAATGCAGTGTCGTCAATAAAAAAATCATCAAACATATTTCTTGTCATACACCCTACAATCATCATAAATAGAGCGCCTGCCAGGAATTTGGGTAAAGTGTATGACGCTATATTAGAATACTTTTTTAGCGCTGACGCGCATAATATCCAAATCATAGAAAGAAATGCAAGCAGACCAGGGATTCCTAACTGAAGGCCAATATTTAGTAATGTATTATGGGCATGTGTGCGGGAATTTGGGTTGTCGTCATATAGTATAAGATATCCATTTTGTTTGCTGGGGCTGTATTGCCCAAAACCTGTTCCTATAATAGGCTTTTTTATGATTGTTTTTAATGAGTGCTGCCATCTGTCAATCCTCCATCCAGGACTAGTGGTTTTTTGAAATGCTTCGGAGCAACTGTTCCATGGGAGTATGCTTTTGGTAACAATAATTATAAAACCAATGCATAAAAATAATGCCAGAATAAATGCCTGCATGCGAGCCTTATTGCTTTGCATAAGAGATAATTGGAAGGTTGTAATACTTACAAAAAATGCGACCCATGCCCCTCTCTGGTAACTAACGTAGAGGGAAAAGATATTAGCTACAATCAACAGAATCGACAATAAGCGGTATTTGCCTGATGCCTTAACCATTAGTCCCCAAAAAAGAAACGGAAATACTGTGATTAGATATG
>JAZDIE010000212.1:0-2334 GCA_043805295.1 Pseudomonadota bacterium | reverse complement strand
TGGAACAACCGGGCCTGTTGAATACAGAATAAAAAAAGCCTCACCTCAGTTGTTACAACTATATCTGATAGATACCAGACTGCCGGACTACCGTAAGTTTCCGCTGATTACTACCCGTTTTGAAAGCGCAGTAGATAGAATTATACCTGTTCAGACACCTGCCATGAAAAATGTTTCTATGTTCACAATCGAGCTGCGAGAGTCCGTGCCTTATTTTATTGAACAAAAGGAGGACCAGTTATTGGTCCATTTCGAAGCATCAACGATATCACCCAGACCATTAGAGGCTGCTAAACTTCCGCCCTGGAAAAAAGTTATGGCTCAAACAGCAGTCAAACCGACGTCAAGGGAAGCACAAGAGCAAGTGAAAGAGATAGTTAAAATGCCCGGCCAAGTATCCGCCGCTTCCGCTCTAACTGGGGGCGTTGTTACCGAGGTGAATGACGCTGCCGCGGAATATGATATTGACTCACGAAAAAGGATTGATCCTTACACAGATGAAGAAACAGAGCTTGACATTTTTCGTCAATCTAAAACTAAAAAACTATATACCGGCGAAAAGATCGCACTGGATTTCTACGAAACAGATGTTAAGAGTGTTTTTCGTATCCTGAAGGAAGTAAGCGGTAAAAACTTTGCCATCGACAAAGATGTAGCCGGCAAGGTTACACTGACCTTTGACGATCCTGTAACCTGGGAACATGTACTCGATCTGGTGCTGAAAATGAATAAGCTTGGAAAAATATACGAGGGTGAAATCATTCGCATCGCTACGCTTGAAACGCTTAAAGCCGAAGAAGAGCAACTAAAGGAAAAATTAAAGGCAAAACAGGATGCGGTCAGGCAGGAAGATCATATTACCATGTTTTTTCCTGTTAACTATGCTAAAGCCTCTGATATAAATAAGAACCATATAAGACCGATATTAACGACTGGAGACAAAAACCAGGAGGGAAAATCCACGGTTGATGAACGTCTTAATACAATTGTAATTACAGATGTGCCTTTGGTTATTAAACAAGCCAGCGAAATCATTCAAAAACTGGACAAGGAGGTCAGGCAAGAAGTCAGGCAGGAAGATGATCGTATTACCGTATTTATCCCTATCAACTATGGCTCAGCCACTGTGATGAATGAGAACCATATAAAACCGATATTAACAAAACCGATATTAACGACTGATGAAGAGGGAAGAGGCAAAAGCCAGGATGGAGTATCCTCGGTTGATGAACGTCTTAATACAATTGTAATTACGGATGTGCCTTTGGTTATTAAACAAGCCAAGGAAATTATTCGGAGACTGGACCTGGTAACACCCCAGGTAATTATCGAGGCAAGGATAGTTGAAGCCACAACCAATTTTTCAAGAGAAATTGGAGTCCAGTGGGGAGCGGCAAGCGGCAAGCAGCCTACAAGCGCAATGGGCATCACAGAAACTGGCGGAGCATGGGGAGGAGATTGGGTGTCCGATAAAGATTTACCTTATAAAGGCACTCTTGATAATACAATGGGGGTCGGGCATACGTATGGTGGAAACATGGCAATGAATGTTCCCATTGCATCAAGCGCAATGAGCATAGGCTTTAACTTTTCAAAGCTTGCCGGTACCCCATTTTTACTGAATGCCAAGCTGCTGGCAATGGAGTCCCAGGGAGAAGGCAAGATAATTTCCGCACCAAAAATTGTAACTCTTGACAACAAGACCGCCATAATCCAGCGGGGCGCTAAAGTACCATATCCCCAAAGGACCACAGAAGGCACTATATCGGTTGCATTTGCAGAGGCGACCTTAAAGCTTGAGGTAACTCCCCATATAACCTCGGACAAAAGAATAAATCTGGTAATTGACGTCCAAAAAGACGAGCCTGACTGGACTAGAACTGTCCAGGACGTACCGGCCATCACGACTAAAAATGCTCATACCGAGCTTCTGATCAATGATGGAGATACAGTTGTAATCGGAGGCATTATTGAAACAACAAAAAGCTTTACAGACACGGGCGTCCCCTGGTTATCGAAAATTCCCTTGCTTGGCTGGCTTTTCAAATCAACTGCGAAAACAGACGACAAAACAGAGCTTCTAATATTTATTACACCAAGAATAGTCCAGCTTGAAAATTTGGAAAATTGATTTAATTTTCACCTTGATTTGCTTATTTTTTCGACCTCTTTTTCAGCATCACGCGCAATAGCGCTGTCGGGTGCAAGTTCAATGACCTTATTATAAGCTTTGATTGCCTTTTCATATTCGTGCGATAAACTGTATGCCTTTGCCAGATAAAAACATGCTTCAGCAGAGCGCGGATAGTTTTTTACTGCTTTTTCAAGAATTAC
>JAZDIE010000211.1:0-15053 GCA_043805295.1 Pseudomonadota bacterium | reverse complement strand
GAAATTAAAGGGCGATGAGAGGATATTGGGATTAACCGCCACGGATATCGCCATGATGCTGGGCGTGTCACAGCCATCCATAAGTATTTCAGTAAAAAGAGGGGAGCAGATAGCAGAAAAAGAGGGCATATCGTTTCCGTGTAAGAGTTAACTTATAATTTTATGGACGTCCCCATGTTTCCTTCGTACCTGGATGGATTCCCAGGATGAGTTGGAATTCCAAGGTCAAGACACTGTTATTCGTAAATTCAGAGAAAAGGTCAAACAAGAAAACGGTAACAAACTGATCGTATTTGATGAAGGTCGTTATGCTATTTTTGAGACCTATTAGGTTTTTATACTCTGTGGCAGGAATGTGCTTAGACCCAACAGTAGATATCTTGCGAAAGTATTGTGTTGCATTGGAATAGCTTGCCACCATTCCTGCTTTAGTTCTCCCCCCACTACACTGCATTCTATCAAAAGAGGTCGTTTAGAGCTTCTGCTGTGACAGGCGTCCGGAATAAACTCAGGATTCGTAACCATAGTTTCTGTTCAATCACAACATTCCAGTATTTGCTGATTTTGATCCCCCAATCTTCTATTTGACTAGCCCTTCTCCACTATGGTCTAAAGATTCGGACGTTTCTATAGTCTTCTAAGCAAGCGTCAAGGCAATTCTGTGTGACGTCGCTGTGCTCGGCAGAGTTATATCGAATATTCAATTACTAACACAAAGGCTTGACACCTTCATCTATCTTAGAGTAAGTAATGCTCTGCACAAAACGCACTATAAACTTGATGATTTTTCCCTAATCCATCAAAAAAGCGAGTAATATATTACAATGGGTGTTACCGGCAATCTTAGTATCATCAACATGATTTCAGGCGCTGGGCTTATGGTCCAGTTTGTCTTGTTTGTCCTGATTCTTTTTTCTGTTGTTTCATGGGCTATTGTATTTTTAAAATATATGTATATCAAAAAAGCGGGAAAAGAATCAGATCGATTTTTGGAAGCCTTTTCCAAAGGGCGGGACCTTTTGCATCTTTTCAAAGAGGCAAAAGGAATGCGCTTAAGCCCTATAGCGCGCCTTTTCCGGACAGGTTATACTGAATGGGGGAAGTTTTACAAACGCCAGGGGCAAGATTCATCAAGCGATCAGCAGTGGCAATCTATGCCGGAAAACCGCAAGGCGCTTTTGATCAACGGCGTGGATCGCGTTCTTAGAAAAACGATAACCATAGAAATAAACCGGTTGAACCGTATGCTTGGCTTTTTAGCCACTACTGGAAACACTGCTCCTTTTGTTGGGTTGTTTGGCACGGTATGGGGTATTATGAACGCATTTCACGGGATTGGATTGCAAGGATCGGCAAACCTGGCCACGGTCGCTCCTGGAATTTCCGAGGCGTTAATCGCGACCGCTGCTGGCCTTGCCGCCGCAATTCCAGCGGTTATTGCATTCAATTATTTTACCAATTCCATTAGAGTTATCTCTTCAGAACTTGACAGCTTTGCCTCTGACTTTCTGGGACTAGTGGAAAGAAATGTTACTCAAACCGACAGATAACACCTTATTATTATTGATGGATTTGTAAAAAGTTCCAGTGCAATGGCCGCGAGTTAGGGATAGCGCATTATGGCAGGGGTACATAACGATAAAAATTTAATGTCAGAGATAAACGTCACGCCGTTTGTGGATGTGATGTTGGTGCTGCTGGTTATTTTCATGGTTACTGCGCCTATGATGATGCAAGGTGTTGATGCATCGTTACCTCAGGCAACGTCTGCGCCGCTACCTGTTGACAACGAGCCTCTTATCATGACAATTAATAAAACCCAGCAAATTTTTTTAAACGACTACACTATCGGCATTGAAGAATTACAAGCAAAACTCCAAAAAATACGTGAAAGCCGGCCAGATCTTGTTGTTTACCTGCGCGCAGACAAGGAGGTTGCTTACGGATTCGTGGTGAAGGTAATGTCCGAGATAAAAAACGCTGGGATCGAAAAAGTGGGGATGGTTACAGAGCCGCCACAAGATCAAAAAATCGAAAAAAGATAGTTGGCAATGGCTAATAGCCAATACTCATACCGCCTTGAAAATAAAGCAGAAGAGGATAACAGAAAATTTGTCAAGATGGTTATCCTTTCTGTTGTGTGCCATCTTCTTGTCTGCATAGGCGTAATCTATACCCCCAACTTTGGTTCACACCGGAGATTGGACTTAACGGCAATACGTGTGGATCTTGTAAATCTTTCCCCCTCCCCTCTTGGAGGAAAGCCAGGGAGAAAAGGCAAAAGGTTATCTATACCCAAAACAGAAGCTGTTAAGACACCTCCAAAAGAAGCGCCAAAAAAGGTGGAACAAAAGGCAAGCGTATCATCGCCGCCGCCACCACCGCAAGAGCTGCCCAAAGAGCCTCCTAAAAGCCAGGAAAAGGTTAAACCAAAAGAACCTGTGTCAGACAATGGAGAAAAGGTCTCCTTGGCGCCCAAGAAAAAAAAGAGCGTAGACTCACAGGCAACGGTTAAAAAGGCAATAGAACGTATAAAAGAAAAAGTGGAAAATTCCAGCGCACAAAAGATATCAAATGCAATTGAAAAGATACGAGAGGAGACTGAGGCGGCAGAACAGGAAGGGAAGCATTATATTATTGGGCCGTCTTTGTTTAATGCTGAGGCAGGCGATGAAGAAGACGGAGATGAAGGTATGGGGGGTACTTCGGCAGACCCTATGGACGTCTATCACGCCACAATTTGGCACCAGATACGGCAGCAGTGGGCGTGGCCTGAACAGCTTGCGCGAGAGCATCCCAATCTCGAAGCAGTGGTAATTGTAAAGATTGTGGCAGATGGTCATATTGAGGATATCTGGTTTGAGGAAAAATCAGGGAATAGCCTGTTTGATGATTCCATTCTGCGTGCGCTAAACAAGTCTGATCCGTTAACGCAATTGCCGCCGGGATATCGTGCTTCATACTATGAGGTAGGTTTCCGGTTTAATCTTTCTGAAATGCAGGAGTCGATAGGTGATTTTAGTCAATAACACTATGTACAATAAGACATTGTTTGCATTTATATTTCTAGTCATAGTTGGTATTCTGCTTGGCCAGGCATATCCGGCAACTGCTCGGGTTTATATCGACATCAATTCGCCTTACCTAAGAAAAATTCCAACAGCAATTCCTGATTTCAAAGAAACGGGCGGTGAAGCTAATTTGCAGTTACGCCAAGATCTTACAGGAATTATGCGGAACACATTATCATACAGCGGTTTATTTAATGTGCTGGATCCTGGAAGCTTTCTCACCTCTCCAGAGGACGGGCTTGCAGCAATCCGGTTTGAAAACTGGAGGGCTGTTGGTTCTGAGTTGCTTGTCACCGGAGGGGTTAAAGCAGTAAACAAATCGATTTCCCTTGAATTAAGGCTTTTTGATACATTTGGCGGACGTCTTATAGTGGGGAAACGATATAGTGGCGAAGTCAGTGATGGGAGAAGGATGATCCTGAAGTTTTGCAATGAGATCATGTATCATCTTACAGGGAGCAAAGGGATTTTTGACACCCAGATAGCGTTTATATCCACCACAACAGGCAACAAGGAGGTTTATATATCGGATTTCGATGGATATAATCCTCGCCAGTTTACTAAGAATAAGTGCATTACACTTTCGCCTTCCTGGTCATATGACTCACAGTGGATTGCCTATATGTCGTATCTTAGAAAGAAACCGGAAATTTTTATCAAGAGTATTAATGGCGACAAGTCCGGCGACATTATATCATTTAAGGGGTTAAATTCCAGCCCTGTATGGGTGCCTAAAGAATTGCTTATATCTGCAACGCTTACCGTAGACGGCAATTCGGAAATATATCTTTTGACACCTGCGGGAAAGATTGTAAAAAAGCTCACATCCAATTGGGGGATTGATACATCCCCATCATGGTCTCCGGACGGCAAAAAGTTTGCATTTGTATCAGACAGGGCAGGGTGTCCGCAAATCTATATTAAAGAACTTGAGACTGACAAGGAGTATAGGTTGACATATAGCGGGAACTATAATACATCGCCAGAATGGTCGCCCAGAGGGGATTATATCGCCTATTGCGGGGTAACAAGTGGACATTTTCAAATTTTTGCCATAGGCGCTGACGGCCGCGGTCCATACCAGCTTACCCATAACCCAGGAAACAGCGAATCCCCCACGTGGTCTCCAGATGGGACTCTTATCGCCTTTAGTTCCACAAAACAAGGGTCGTCACGGATATACGTTATGGCGGCAAATGGCGCTGACCAACGTCTGCTGTTGACATTGCCGGGAGAACAAACGTTTCCCAGATGGTCAAGGGCTGCGGTATTAAGATAATAACGTAACTACTCAGGGAACAGGAAAGGTATTGACATTGCGCTAGGCTATGTTAATCATGTATTAATCTTGGTTTCGTCAATGGATATTTGTCCATTGTTGGAACATATAAACAGCTTGTGGAAAAGCCGTTGTTCTTTTTTAGAACAAAGTGGCATCTCCAACAGCACATATTTTTTTATTGAAAGGAGGTGAAATATAAAATGAAAAAAGGGTTGTGGAGTTATTGTCTATTGGCGGCAGCAATTTTGTCCTTGGTCTTTCTTGTTGCCTGCTCTAAAAAGCAAGTTAAGCCTAACGCCGCTGCTGATACGGAAATAAGCGGCGATGCTCAAGCAGCAGACAGGGCTAGAGGAGCAGAGGATGATATCGCGGAAGCACGCCTGCGTGCTGAGCGTATGGCTCGTGAAGGACTTATGAATGAAGACATTCTTTTTGAATTTGACAAGTCTCGACTTGTCCCTGAAGCAAAGGATGTCCTCAAGAAAAAAGCAGAGTGGCTTTCTCAAAATCCTGCCACTACTGTTACCATCGAAGGCCACTGTGACGAACGTGGTACCAACGAATACAACTTGGCTTTAGGTGAACGAAGGGCAACCAGCGCTTTGGAGTTTTTGAAAGAGCTTGGTATTTCTCCGGATCGTCTGACACCGGTCAGCTACGGGGAAGAACGTCCTCTTGAACCAGGGCACAACGAAGAAGCATGGACGAAAAACAGAAGAGATCACTTTGATGTAAAGTAAACTTTTTTGTTTTTGTTCTTTGCTGACAGATAATGAGACCTTTGCAGAATGTAGCGATTTAAGTTTCCGTTAACAGGGAACATGGCGCTCTTGCAAAGGTCTTATTGCTTGGAGGTGCGGCAATGCGCATTGCCATTATAAAACTTTTTTTGTTTTGTTTTATGTTTGCCAATATGTCCGGATGCGCGATGCAGAAGGACTTGCGAGTCACTGAAACAGATCTGAATCAAAAAATCGTTGACCAGAGATACGATGTCCTTGAAATGAAACAGGGCTTGAAAGATCGGAAAGCTGAATTTGAAAAATTGATAAGCCAAGCAGAGCAGCTTCAGGAAAATCAGGCCGAGTTAAGAGCGCTTTTCGGGGAGATGAAGGACTCGATGCAAAACCTTCAAGGCCGGATAGAGGAGGCGACCCATTCATTTGATACTACTATCCAGGAGGAAAAAGAAGCGGTTTCCCTGCTTGATCAAGCAGTCAGTGATATGATGAAACGGCTCGATAATGTTGAGTCGTTCCTGGGAACAGGGACTCCGGGTGGATCAAAAAAAGTAGGGCAAACAAAAAACACCGAAGCCGCTCAACCTGATGCAGAAGGCGCTTCAGAGACTGAAGAGGACTTGTACGCATCTGCGAAAAAGCTTTACGATGACGGCGATTACGAAACCTCACGACAAAATTTTCAGACGTTTTTTGAGCAATTTCCCAAATCAAAGAACGCGGGCAATGCACAGTTCTGGCTAGCCGAGACATACTACCAGCAGCAATGGTATGAAAAAGCAATTCTTGAATACCAGAAGGTAATTGAAAAGTATCCGAAAGGCAATAAGGTTCTGGGCGCGCTCTTGAAACAAGGGTTTTCCTTTTTCAATATCGGAGACAAAAAAAATGCTAAACTTATTTTGGAAGACGTGATCAAAAAATCACCTTCTTCAACTGAGGCCAAAATAGCCAAGAAAAAATTGGATGGGATGTAATATATATAGGTGAAAGTTATTGGTGTCGATCCTGGCCTGGCAAGCACAGGAGTTGCTATCGCATGCGGCGATATAAATCAAATAACGCATTATGCCTATGGGACCATTCGTACCCCTGCTGGGATGCACATTGCACAGCGTTTATGCCGTATCTTCAACGAGTTTGGACAGGTATTGAAGCAAGAGCAAAACGTTGAACTCATAGTGATCGAGGATGTTTTTTCTCTTGAAAAATACCCCTGTTCAGGCATTACGCTCGGCAAGGTATGCGGCGTTATTCATCTGGCCGGCTCCCTTAACAGCATACCTACAATAGAACTGCCCACCAAAGAAGTCAAAAAAGCGCTTACTGGAAATGGCAATGCCACCAAGGCGCAAGTGGAAAAAAGTGTCCGGCATATCCTGAAAGCCACGACTCCTATACGGTCTGCGCATGCAGCAGACGCCCTTTCGCTGGCGTTGGTTGGACTTTTTAGAAGCCATAAAGCAATAGGAATGACATGATTGCATATCTTGAGGGCAGAATACTTAAAAAAGAATCTGACCGTATAGTGCTTCTTGTCCAACAGATAGGATATGAAGTTTTTTTGCCTGAAGTGGTGCGGCAAGCTATAGACGATAAAGAGATTGGAGACGAAATAGCCCTATATATATATCACCACCAAACAGAACGCCAGCCGACCCCTGTTCTTATAGGCTTTGAAAAAGAAATAGAGCGGGATTTTTTTCGAGTATTCGTAACAGTGGAAGACATCGGTCCTCTCAAGGCTGCCAGGGCGCTTTCTATGGCGGTGGGAGAGATAGCCAGGGCAATAGAAGAACGAGACATAGATATACTCAAACAACTCAAAGGGGTTGGCCCAAGGACAGCTAACAAGATTGTGGCGTCTCTTGAAGGAAAGGTAGGAAAATTTGCGTTGCTTCGCGAATCTGGTTTGAAGCAGAAACGATCTCCTCTTGACGAATTCGCGCAGCAGGTGCAGGAGGTTCTGGTAAGACAACTTGGCCATCCGCTTGCAGAAGCAAAGAACATGATTTTTACCGCACTGCAAAGAAATACAAGCATAGCCTCAGCAGAAGATCTGTTTGAAGAAGTCTACAGGGGCGAAAAAATAGAATGAAGCTTAAGGCCGGTAAAGAAGAGGAAGCTCAAGACTTCAACCCAGCTTCTGGCGATTTGCTTTCAAGTGTTGCGCTTGCCGAAGATGAAACCGTGGAAATGCTTTCGCTAAGGCCAAAGGCGTTGACTGAATATATCGGTCAAACAAGCATAAAAGAGACGCTTTGGATAGCGATAGAGGCAGCGTTAAAACGAAAGGAGCCTCTGGATCATACGTTGTTTCATGGCCCGCCAGGTCTGGGTAAAACAACGCTTGCACACATTATCGCTCATGAAATGTCTGCTAACATTACTGCTACTTCAGGACCCGCTTTGGAAAAAGGGGGAGACTTGCTCGGCATACTTACCCACCTTGAGGAAGGGGATATCCTGTTTATAGATGAAATACATCGCCTCCCCAAGATTGTGGAGGAATTTCTCTACCCTGCGATGGAAGACTTTGCAGTGGATTTCATATTTGACAAGGGTGTGCATGCAAGGAGTCATAGGTATCGTCTGAAACGTTTTATGCTTGTGGGCGCTACAACTCGGGCAGGTCTGCTTTCTTCTCCGTTGCGTGAGCGTTTTGGGATATTCAGGAATCTTGAATTTTATTCTCCTGCTGAACTGGCTATGATTGTAAAACGCTCTGCAAAACTGCTTGATATCTTAATAGACGAAGAAGGGGCGTTTGAGCTGGCGCGCCGTTCCCGCGGAACTCCCAGAATTTCGAACAGGCTTTTAAAACGTGTCAGGGATTATGCCCAGGTTAGAGGAGACGGGACAGCGTACAAAAAAACCGTTATCGAGGCACTTCGCCTGGAAGGGGTAGATGAAGAAGGGCTTACAGACCTTGACCGTCATTATCTTAGGGCGCTTATAGAGTTTTACAAGGGTGGGCCTGCTGGCATAGAGGCGATAGCTGCAACGCTTCAGGAAGAAGCCGACACCCTTGTAGACATAGTAGAGCCTCACCTGCTAAGGCTTGGCTTTATTATACGAACCTCGCAGGGGAGAAAGGTTGCTGACAAGGGGTTTAAGCATCTTAACTGTACATCTAATAATGTCCGACTTTTTTAAAAAAATACGCAAAAACATTAAAATCAGGGGAGCGCTTGTATCAGTAACGCTCGCAATCTGCGTGCTAATTGCCTTGTCTATTAATGGTCTAAAAACCGGACAAGTCACGGAGGAGGGATTAAAGCAAGAAGCAAAGCATCTTCCTGATATAGACCGCTCCAGGCCAACATCTATCCGGCTGTCAGAAGAGAGGTTGCTTACAGAACGATCAAACAGCAACATTAGGGGGTTTGCGCCATTGACAATCCCTCAAAAGAAGCAGACGTCTTTAGCTCTTATCATCAAAAAATCCAAGCTGACCCCTAAAAAAGGGGACAACACCCACCCTAAAGGAGGAAGAGTATCTCTTGCTCAACAAGCTGTATACTTGACGACAAACGCTGTCGCCGATGCTTTAGGAAGAGTTACCGCCACAGAATCAGACCGGAAATCAGGAGAACCGAGGATTATTGTGGCTGAAATAGCCTCTGCGCAATATGAACAATTGCATGATGAGCTTTCAAAAATTGGGGTCATAGAAGAGTCTTTGTCATCGCCAGATCTCATGCCAAACGATATACTGGAGGTTAAAATTGAATTGATTATTACAAAGTAGTTTTTGCAATGATTATTCTTTCACAATTCTCTTTTCACTGTCTCACAATTTCCGCCTTATCCTTGAGGTCTTTTATGATTCTTTCTTGAATCTCTTTTTTGAAGCAGTCTTTCAGAATTGAGAGAATGTCATCATCAGTCATGGCCGAGCGTGTTATGATATGCACACCAAAAGGCGATTGTACTGGTTGACTATATTCCCCTGGGGCAAGTTGGGAAGTGGCCCGCTCAAATTCAAAACCAAATAGTTTTTTGTCAATACAACCCATGTATCCGCCATTAGCGCGGGAGTCCATATCCTCTGACATCTCTCGTGCAACTTTGGCAAAATTCTCGCCTTTGTTTAATCTCTTTAATGCTTCTATGGCCTGTTGTATTTTTTTGTTAAGCACTACGTCAGGTTCAGTTTTAAATAATGGGGCTTGAAATGTATTGAAAAAAATATGTGCCACGTTAATATATTTCATTTCCAAATCGTGCCGGTTTTCTTTTACAAGCTTCAAACTGGCTTCCCGGTCAGGGTATTTTTTTTGCCAAAGCATATCAATATAGACGCTCAGTCCCATGTCTGCGCGTATTTTTTCACGCAAATCCGACATGTTGAGGTTATTGATTTCCATAAACTGTTCAAGGCTTTTGTATCGGCAGCAATTGCACCCTAATGTTGGAGGATTTTTTCTGAGTTCTTTAATTTGCTGGTCAATGGCCTCATTTTTGATCTCAATCCCTTCCTCTTTCATGAATTGTTGTACCAATATCACATAAATGAGATGGTCCAGTCTGGCGGAGCGCGCCTCGTTAAGGATTGGTCCGAAGACGTCTTTTGAGATGCCTGATTCAATATCTTTTTTGTAAATAGGCGTACTATTAACTGTCGCGACTACTGCATTTTCAAGGTCATTTTTTGTCTGTGTCTCTTCCTTTTTTTTGTCGTTACATCCAGTAAACATCAAGAGGTAAAGAATAGTTATCCCCAAGAAAGCAGTGTGTAGAATCATACCCCTGATTTTTAGTTTTTTCTCCATGGTCAATCAGTTTATCCTTTCATCTGGCCTGGTTTTTTCAGTGCTAGGGCAAAAAACGCCCCAAGGATGATTAACTCGTGCCATACGTATAAAAACGGTTTGACATTGTCTCGCTTGCTTGTTGTCCCTGTTCCGCTAACGCCACGGGTTGCATCTTTGATACTGACAATGCCGCTTGCAGCATACTCCCCCGGATCTTTGGTAATATTAAGGGCGCCGGTAAAGACAACGCGTTGTTTCCATGCCGGGGGCACTTCGGAATCATCTCTTGGGAAAACCATAACAGCATTATATAAACCAGGGGGTGTACCTTGCATAACACCATCCCACCAGTATTTGCCGACAATAAGCGCAGGCGGTGTGTTTTTTGTGCTTCCGACAAAGAACCCCTCTAATACTACTGTCTTACCGCAAAGCTTGCGCAAGTCAGGCGGGATAGATGGCGCATTATCTCGTTTTTTGTTTTTTGCCTTTTCCAGTTGCCCGAAATCAAAAAGTGGCAGCCCGGTTTTTTCAGCCGCTTCAGCCGCGTCTATGTCAGGGATATCGTCTGCTACAGGGGATACGGATGTGCCTTCAAGGCGAAAGATATAGCCATCTTCAACCTTGGGATCTACAAAGAACAGACCCTCAACGATTATGGGTTTCAATCGTTCGAACTTAACCGGTTTTTTCATCTCAACAAAAAGATACTGATTGAATTGGGGACGTGGGCCATAGCAACAAGTCTGCGTGGTTCGCATAAGGCAGAAAAGATTTATGTTGTTTCCGGCCACAAGGGGGTACATAAAACCAATGCAAGTGACAGGGTGGCCGTTGAGCTTTTTGATTACGTCCGGACACGGAACTGGTTTTTTCGGATCAAACTCCCACATGGCGAGTGTTGAAAAATGTAAAAAGGCACTATCGCTGCTTGAGGCAATTGAGCTTTCTTCTACGCCGATTGTGGAATGTCCGGCTGATCCGCCTTCTGCCCGCACGATAACGCAGGGAGGCTTTTTAGTTATTGATTCTGCCCGAATATAGTATTCGATGTGGTTAACTGTAAAAACCAAAACAAGGATTATTACTCCGATTTTAAAACGTCTTTTTCGCATATAAGCTATTAATGGTCTGGGTCATACCCTTCAGGATACTGGATATTAATATCCCGCATTTTCCCCTTTACTGTCGCCTTTCCAAATGCCTTGAACTCTTTTTGAAATGACAACCAATCAGCCTGTGCCTCAAAATATGAGCAATCACCCACTTTTTCTTCGGCTAATTCTATTGGTTTTGGCTGGAGAATCAGTTCTTTTTTCGTGCTGTCTTTAAGTATTACAGAGAGCCTGATCTCTTTATCAGGGATGCGCACTGCTTTGTCAGTGTCATGCCCGCCGCTGACAAACCAGCATCTTATGACATTGTTTACCACTTTAACTTCGACATGGGCGATTTCGCATTTGTCTATTGCATTCAGGCTTCCGCCATGGTGTGCTTCGTGAGACTCCTTGTGATGTGAGTGATTATGCGCTTGATGATCCTCCCCCCATGCGGTTGGCATACGACCAACGCAAAGCACTACTACTAATCCGGCGATCAATACAATTTTTTTAGTCATAGTTTTTCATATCCTCCTTTTGTTTATGAAATAGGCGTTAAGTTTTTCAAAACACTGAGGCGATATGCCTGGATTGATGGTATTAGCCCAGCAAGAATTCCAAGTACGATCATCCCTGGCAATAGGAACGTGTCTGCCAGTGAGATATAAAAGGGCGAAAACATAAGCCCTGTCTCGACTTTTATGAAATAGCTCCCTGCGGCCACGATACAATGTCCGAGCATCAGCCCCAGAATTCCGCCAAGCATTGTTATGACAAGAGACTCTGATATAATAAGGCCAAATACTATTTTTCGTGTAGCTCCGAGTGAACGCAGGAGGGCGATATCCCTGCGCCGCTCACGCAACGCGTTTATTAATGCCACAAAAAGAAACAGGGTTGCCAAGACGGTAACGAGCGCTGCGATTGCCAGTAACACAAGGTCTACCCAGCCTATAATATTGAACAAACGCGGCAGCACCTCGTTAGGTACGACTAACTGTGCATCCTTTGATTGATTTATGTTGTATTGAAGTTCCTGTATTCCAGGGTGGATCGCCCCGCCACGTATGCGTTTTATTTTCAGATAGGCTCCGCTGATTTCACGGTGCTCTTCATCTACGGCCATCCTGGCAATATCCTCGCCATGACCCTCAAGTGAATAAAATGAGGTCAAGGGGATGTAGATCGCACGATCATGAGGCGTGCCTGTAGGCGCCATGATGCCTACAAATTTTATATTATCGTTTACATGAACTGGATCTCCGGCGTTTACACCGCAGACAGGGTTGAATGCAGAACCGAGCTTAACCCCTATTATTTTTGCCGCCTCCCACCCTGCAACAGCTTCGTCTTTTGATTTGAACAAGCGCCCCTGGCCGCCATCATCCTGGCTAAACGAGAAACGTTTACCTGGCATGTATTCAAAATCGAGGAAAAAACTCTCGTCAATAGCATTGACGCGAAATCCTGCGTATGAATGGCCGGTTATAAACGGCACTCCCTTTTCGACAATGGGATCCGCTACTACCTTTTTGTAATAAGACCATCTGATCTTGCCGGGCATGCTCTCAAGGTGATAGAGAGAATTCAGCAGTATTTGAAGAGAGGATCCCTTTGGACCGAGAACAGCATCAACACCAAGCCCGATTTGCGTAAAACTGTTATGCGCTTGTTCACGAAGCGATACAACCGAAACCATGAGCGCGACTCCCATGGCAATACTGGCAACGGCAAGCAATGTTGATAGAAGGTGCTGTCTTAAGCTTTTGAGAATAATCTGCCATATCCTCATGCTTCTTTCTCCAGGTGATTAAATGCGCGATTAATATCCAGGAATGAAACACGTTTATCAAAGGATGATGCCACCTCCTGATCATGACTGACAACAATGAGGGTGCATCCCAGGCTGCGACTTGCCTCACGAAGTTTTGTTATTACCCCTGTTGCGTGTAGCGGGTCAAGCGATCCTGTGGGTTCGTCAGCCAGGATTAGTTGAGGCCGTTTCGCAAGCGCTCTGGCAATAGCTACGCGCTGCTGCTCGCCAATTGAAAGTTGTCGCGGGTAGTGATACATTCGGTGTGCTAAACCTACTTCAGAAAGAAGCGCGCGGGCTGTTTCTTTGTTCGCTTTCTGTGAAGAAAACGTCATTCCCATGAGCACGTTCTCTATCGCTGTATACCCCTGGAACAGATTGAAGCTTTGAAAAATGTAGCTAATGCAATCAGCCCTAAAGCGATCGCGTTCAGCCTCGTTGAGCTTTGTCACATCAATCCCTGCAACTGTAACAGCGCCTTTTGTTGGCGTAAGCAATCCTGCAATCACGTTAATGAGCGTTGATTTGCCAGATCCTGATGGCCCGGAAATCACAACCTGATCTCCTTTTTTAACAGACCACTCTGCAATATCCAACACAAGTAGTGGTTCAGCCATTATACTGTATTCAACAGCAAGATTTCTAACAAGAACGATCATCCCTGCATTCTCCAGAAAAGGGTTTTGCTGATAGGACTTTTTACGAATCCATCAATAATAGAAGGGTTCCTTAGTATTCCATGTAGTAATATAGGGGGCGGATGGAGGGGAAGTTTTTTCTACCTTGTCGGCGACCAGAACCCATTTTTTCACTATATATGAAGTGGGAGCCAGTTTTGTATTAATCTTTTCGTCAATTTTCTGATCATCTGCGTCCTGATGCTCTGCCTTTTGCAGTTTACCATATACCTTTATCCACTGATCATTTTCAATGGCATACATGCTGTCGTAAATCGTTAGAAATCCATTGGCAAAAAGATGAGTGGGGCAACACCAGTTTACAACCCGCAATAGACCGAATCCCCCTTTTGTCTCAAGCGCAGGCTCTTTATACACAATGCCTTGGATGACATATCTATCTTCTAATTTTTTTTTGTCGTTACGTTCACATATGTCGACTAGTTCGGCCAAATTTATTTTTATGTATTCCTTTTCCCCAAGCTTTTCGCGTGTATCGGCCAGAACCGTTTTTGTTTTTGTATCATCAAGGTATTTGCAATAGGATTGATCTGTAACAGTAATTTTACAAGATGGCGGCTCGGTTTTAAAGATAGCTGGTTTTAAAAAGGCATTATAAAAATAATAGAAAAAAGAAAAAACAACCGCAGTCAACAGCAATGTCCATACAGTATCCCTCTTCATAGCTTCTCCTGTCAAAAAAGGAATTTCACAGTAATTTTCTCGAAACATCAGAAGACCGGAGCAGACCGCAAATATTTTCCTGCTTCAGGGGGTCTCTGCTTTTCTTAGATTTTTTTATTGTGAGAGATTTTTACTCTCTCATTTGATGAAGATCATATAACAAGGGGGGTGTTGGGTGTCAAGACTGGAGGTCAAGCGAGCGAACAAAAAAAACAGCAAAAAATCTTACGGTTAATCTGTTTGGATGTGCCAGCAGCTTGCTGCATTGTGCTATCTGTTTACGAGATTCCCCCTGACTTTTAAGCCACAGGGCTTCCATCTTTCGTTGTACTCTTGCCTGTGAACGACAGAAAAAGTATGACTTTCGTTCCAATAATCCGGCTAATAACTATTTAATATCAACTGGTTGAATAGTTTTAGTTCAGGCACTAGTTACTAATGACTTTCAATTCACATGGTAAAACTAAACGAACGGTTTAGTGGAACACCTGTTGTGAGATCAGTAAGAGTAACAGACACGTTATAGGTTCCATGTTGACTTTCGCCATCCAACGGCAGAAAGAGTTCCTGTTCTATTGTTTCCCATGGACAGGTCAACGCAAACACATTGTATGGCCCAAAGTAATGCCCAGGAGAACTAATCATTGTGCCATTAGGTCTTATAATATCAATTATAAACTCCAGGTACTTCTCTTCTTCTGTAGGATTATCAATCGCGAATTTAAATGTAAGTCCCTTCCCAAGCTGAGCCTGGGTGCCGTATGGAGTACTAACAGTTAAAGTTAACGGCCCAGGATTTGCGCATATCGACGGACAACCATTAAGTCTTGCTACTCCGGCTTCCAGCCGACATTGATCAACAGTGTCTAAAATACCATCATTGTCATTATCGTTATCACACAAATCACCTTGTCCGTCTGTGTCTATAT
>JAZDIE010000210.1:0-9141 GCA_043805295.1 Pseudomonadota bacterium | reverse complement strand
GCCAGCCGTTGAGACGTGACATCGACAAGTGAAAGATCTTTGTCCAGTTTTTTGAGGATAGTCTTTGCAGAGTCCCGATCCCGCCGCTCTGAGTTGGGCCGTTTTTGAGACGACACCTGTTCGAGATATCGCTCCATTGTCTCAGTAAAGGAAACCTTTTCCGCTGGCCTGTTATCCTGGTAGCAGCCTACCCGCATCTGTTTTTCGACATCAGCCACCCAATTCTTGGCTTCGCCCTTGGTGTCAAAGGTCCTAGCCAGAGCTGGAATGCCCTTCATCCGAATGGTTGCCGTATAGGTTGTCTTCTTTTTACCCTTGCGGGTTTGTATACGTGCCACGGATTCTTCTCTTTTTTCGTCTCACATTTTTTTGTCCCATTTTTGTTCCATTTGATATGTCAATATATACAAAAACAAAGCAAAATAAAGCAAGAGAAAAGAAACTGGCCCAAAAAATTAAAGGGGCTAACCAGTTGATTTGACTGATTAACCCCTTGTTTTTATTTGGCACGCCCGACAGGATTCGAACCTGTGACCTACGGATTAGAAGTCCGTTGCTCTATCCAGCTGAGCTACGGGCGCATAAGATAGAAGACCAAAATCAGAGTTTTATTCTAACATACTCGACAGCATTTTGAAAGATTCTATTGCCTGACGTAGCCTTAAAATCAATTTCTTCACCCCTTCGTTTTTTTTATTACCTTATCCGTGTCCAGTCAGGATGGTTAGTCCAGTGGGTAAAGGCCTCGGGATGGGGCATAAGCCCAAAAATTCTTCCTGTGGGGTCGCATATGCCGGCAATATCGTCAAGCGAACCGTTAGGATTATAGGGAAATCTCCCTCGTGCGGGTTCTCCGGATGGGAGGGCGTATTGAAGCGCGACCTGGCCTTGTTTCATAAGTCTTTCCAGGGTATATTTATCCGAATAGAATTTTCCTTCACCGTGCCGGATCGGCAGTTCCAGGCGGTCCATTCCTTTAATAAAAATACAAGCCGAACACGGATCAGTCTTCAGCCATACCCAATCGTCACGGAAATTGCCGCAATCATTGAAGGTCAGCGCAACAGATCGTTTCGCATAGTCCCCGTCAATGCCTGGAAGCAGGCCCATGTTGACAAGCGCCTGAAACCCATTGCAAATGCCTATGATAAGCTTTCCTTCAAGGAAAAACTTTTCAATCTCCTTGCCAATGTTGTATCTCATCCGCACTGCCTGTATGACCCCTGCCCCGTGGTCGTCTCCCCAGCCGAACCCGCCTGCAAAGGCCAATACATGAAAATCAGAAAGGCTCCGCCTTTCCCATATAAGATCATTGATATGTACTCGTTCAGCCTTGGCTCCTGCCAGCTCAAAGGCGTATGCTGTTTCGATGTCGCAGTTCAGGCCGTAACCGGCAAGAACCAACACCCTAACCTCTTTCATATCATACCCCCAAAGGGTCGCTTCCATGCTTCTCTTAGGTCTGCAATCGGAATGGAAATCGCCGGAGCGCTGTTCAGTCCATTTATCAAAAGATATTGGTCGGTTAGAACTGTTCCTATGCAGGCATGGGGTATATCTCTAAAAAGACTTTCAATCTTCTCTCGGTTACAAGGATCAATTGTTATAAGAAATCTCCCCGCGCTTTCTGAATAGAGAATTTTATCATTACGCACAAGCCTTTCCACAGGAACAGATGAAAGCTCAATTCTCATACCCAGCTCGCTTCCTATCGCAATCAATGCCAGATGAACGCCAAGCCCCCCGCGATATATGCCATGAACTGAAGCAAACAACCCATCCTTGATGCCTTGGGCAACAGCTTGATATGAAGGGATAAAAACCCCTGGGGTTACGCCAGGAACATTTAGGCCGGTCTCTTTGAAATGTTCATAGTATTCAGAACCCCCAAGCTCATCTTTTGTAGTCCCTATAATATAGATAAGATCTCCCGCCTGCTTGGGTTCCATGGTAACGCACGAGGTTATATCAGGCACCACGCTTACAACAGCAAATTGCAGGGTGGGAAGCCCGGACACCTTGTGCGTCTCACCGTACCTTCCTTTAAGATGACCGTCAACATACATACTGTCTTTGCCGGAAAGAAGCGGAATCTGATACGCAAGGCAAATATCCCGCAACGCCCAGTTTGCCCTTACTAATTGGGCGGCCTTGTATTTTCCGTCAGGATTATTCTCAGGATGGTACTGTATGCCTGGCCAGCAAAAATTGTCCACACCGGAAATATGTTCAGGATCACCTCCAACAGCAATCACCCTGCGGACCGCCTCATCAATCGTGCAGGCGACCATATGATATGTGTCGATCTTTGAATACTTTGGAATAAGCGCCTGGGCGGTTGCAAGGCCCTTTAATGAAGCGAGCACCGGACGGATCACCACAGCATCGCTTGTTACATCCCGTTTTTTTCCTATAAAAGGCTTGATCACACTGGTTCCCTGCACCTCGTGATCATACTGGCGTTGAATCCATTCCTTGGACGCGATGTTCGGCCTTGCCAGCATATCAAGAAGGAGTTGAGACGCGTCCTCAGGCTCTGTTGCAATTACCGGCTCTTTTAACCCTCTTAACAGAGGAGAAGTCCATTCAGCCTCAAACTCCCATTGTGGAAATTGCGACTGTAGAAAATCCATGTCGATATAAGCGCAAGACTTCCCCATGTACATGACGTGTAACTTGCCGGAGTTTGTATATTGGCCGATCACGCTGCTAACAACCGCGTGTTTTTTAGAAAGCTCAAAAAAACGCGTCCTGTGCTCAGGTCTGACAGCAACGGTCATCCGCTCCTGCGACTCAGAAACCCATATCTCCCATTGATCGAGACCTTCATACTTAAGCGGCACTTTCTCCAGCTCTACCAGGCATCCGTTGCTAAAATGAGCCGACTCCCCTATGGAAGAAGAAAGACCGCCGCCGCCATTGTCTGTAACAAACGCGATAAGCCCCTCGTCCCGCGCTTCAAGCAAAAAGTCGTGCATTTTCTTTTGAGTATATGGATCTCCTATCTGTACATGACCGGCAGGGGTATGCTCTGAATAAGTCTCAGAAGATGCGGTTACACCGTGAATACCGTCTTTACCAACACGACCACCGCACATTACAATAAAATCGTCTGCGGCAGTGGTCTTTTGCTCACATGGGGCAGCCATGATAAGAGCAGGCATCAACCCTAAGGCGGTAACAAATACAAGACACTTGCCCAAGTACCCCTCGTCAAATAGTACCTGGCCGTAAGGTGTTGGAATGCCGCTTTTATTGCCTCCATCACGCACCCCTTCAATCACGCCGTCAAGTAGCCTCCTTGGATGAAGGTGCGGGAATAGCATGCCTTTATAATCGCGCGGCCCAACACAAAATCCATACATGCCCATCACAAGCCTTGACCCCTTGCCTGTGCCCAGGGGATCCCGGTATACACCTACAATCCCCGTAAGCGCGCCGCCATATGCCTCCATGTTTGAAGGGGAATTATGAGTCTCTCCTGTGATTACATAGTAGTAATCGTTGTCAAACCGCCCTACCCCTGCATTGTCCCATAGCACAGAGACTACCCATGGCTTGCGTGACTTAATCTGTAGCGTAGGCGCTTCAATGCATGTCTTAAATAGATTATCGACCCGCTCCTTTTCGCCGGTCGCAATATCCCTGTAATGGAACAGCCCTCGAAAGGTATTGTGGTTGCAATGATCGCTCCTTGCCTGAGATATATATTCAAGCTCTACATCGGTCGGTTCAGCCAAGCCTATTTTTTGGCGTTCTTCAATCACGTCCTTGCGCAAAAAATACCTTCTAATAACAGGAATATCGCTGGGATTAAGCGCAAGGTTGCGCTCCCTGCTTATTCTTATCAAGGCATTGTCATCAGGAATGGGAATAGCCGTTACCGTTGGCTCATGGTTAAGCTTTACCTTGGGTATAATGATTCCAACACCGGTTGAGCAATCCCACTCATCAGGTGAAAATATCTTCCATTGATGTATGATATCATTTGCAAGCAATCCGCGTCCGATCTTTTCAATATCTTTTCTTAAAAGTTTTTCCCCTTTTATGCAGTAGCGTTTTGAGGTATAGACCGACTCACTGGGCATAACCCGGATCTTAAGAAAATCCTCTATTGCCTCGCAAGCAGTGCTGCCCGGGTTGTCGCGTACGCCGGGACGGAATCCGATCCAGAGGTTCCAATCAAAGTCGATTGCAAGCGGGCTAAAGGATGATATCTGGGTTACGGGGTTGGTGAATATATCTTGCCGGAGAGCAAAAAGCTGGTCATTGATAAGCGCAATATCAATCGTAAGTATATGAACTGTTCGCACTAAGTTGAGCGATATATCGAAATAATCCTTTGCCTTATGGCAGATTGCAGACCCTTCCGCATCGGCCAGTTCTTCTTTAAACGCAATTTCAAGCCTTGTCGCCATGAGGAAAAGGGATATCAGAGTTTTGCTTTAGTGTCAAAGATGAGATGAAGGGCACTAAAAAACCTTAAGCATTTCGTAAAAGCAACCGATAAAACAGATATGTTTTAGGTAACTATTTAGGTGGATAGACCGAAGGCTGAAGGTTTTTAGGGATAATCCATATCTGATTGAACCAAAAGTCGTAGCAACCGAGAAGATCTTGAATGGCTTGATTCGTGCCTTGCGAGATGTTGCATAGCCTTCAGTCTTCAGCCTTCGACCTAAACACCTGAGTGTTTACAGGAGGATTAAGCAATGAACGATGTCAGGCTTGAAGCATCTAAATTAGAGCCAGGCATGGTGGTGGCAAGCGATATAAGGGATCGTAACGGACGTTTTTTAGTTGGAAAAGGAACCGTATTATCTGATCGCCATTTAAAAATAATAAATATGTGGGGGGTGCTTGAGGCAAGCGTCCAGGAATCCTCAACAACGGTAATTCCTCCAAAGGCAAGCTCGGATATTATTGAACCAACTATACTTGAAAAGGCAAAGGATTCTGTAAAAAAACGATTCTTGCTGGCAGACCTTGAACATAAAGCCATTCAAGAACTTTTCGAGATCTGCGCGCTCAGAAAAGCTCAACAATTTGCCGCCAAACCGATTACTGAAAGCGAAAAATGCGAAGACGATATAAAAAATGAAGAAGAAGTGCATATAGAGATGCATGCAATTGATCCATCGTTAGATGTGGCTGCTTTTGATAAAAGAACAGACCAACCGGAAAAAAGAATTGCCGCTAAAGAAAGGATAGACCCCAGGCAATTCATTAAAGAAAATCTAAAGCTCCCATCATTATCGCCTATATTCAACCAGTTGTCTGAAGCAATCGACAATCCGTGCTGTAGCATCAGTCATATAGGAAGTATAGTAAGCAAGGATCCAAGCATATCAGCGCGTATGTTGCAGATAGTAAATAGCGCTTTTTATGGATTCTCATCACAGATAGATTCAATATCAAGGGCAATTGCAATTATAGGAATCAAAGAGCTTAAAACTTTAGCCTTGGGAGCGTATGCAGTAACGGCCTTTCAGGATATCCCCTCTAAACTTATCAACATGAAATCGTTTTGGAAACACAGCATTGCATGCGCGGTAATTGCCAGAAGCATTGCAAGCCATATAAAAAACACACCGACTGAAAAATTTTTTTTAGCAGGATTGCTTCATGACATAGGAAAACTGGTCATATTTAGAAACCTGCCGGACCTGGCATATCAAGCCATACTCAGGGCAAGAAAAACAAATGCATTGATGGTGGACGCTGAACTCGAAATTCTGGGATTCTCTCATAATATAATGGGAGAAATGCTGCTTGGCGAGTGGAAACTACCTTCGACTCTTGTGGAAGCGGTTTCCGGCCACCATTCCCCTCAAAAAACAGAAAGACTCTTAATAACAGACATAGTACATCTGGCTGATATCATGGCAAATGCCTTAGAGTTTGGAACAAGTGGAGAATATCTTGTGCCGCCACTTGATCCCTCTGCCTGGGAAGCGATTGGACTTCCAGTAGGTGTATTAAACACAGCAGTAAAACAAGCAGACCAGCACATGACCGAGATGGTACATAATTTTTTACCAAATGAGTTTGAAAACACAACAAAAATACGATCTTGATCTGCTTCAACAGCGCCTGGACTACCTTGAAGAAGGGAATCGGATCACCTTGGATGCGCTGGATATGGCGGCATCTCTTGGAAACTTTCCGACAACCATCAGCAATCTCCAAGACGCAACAGCAATCCTCAAAGAAACCAGGATTAGAGCGCAAAGACTGATCCCGCTTAAAACCGTGGCCTTCTACCTTATCAATGAAACTAATTCCGAATTTTGCCTGCGTTATTGTTTCCCTGAGACTGAACAAACGTACATATCTCAAGAGATTGATCGACTTATTGACAATAGGACCTTTGCATGGGCTGTTCATGAAAACAGACCAATTATTGTCGCAGCAAGCGATTATACACAACAGATTATCCTCCATGTCATGGCGACAAGCTCACGAACGCGAGGGATATTTGTAGGACATCTAACCGAAAAGGAACCAGATATACCCCTTGTCTCTCTGAGCCTTTTGTCTATAGTCATGCAAAACAGCGCAAACGCCATAGAAAGCTTTGAGCTATATAGGATGATAAAGGACCATAGCGCGAACCTCGAAAAAAAGGTGCAAAAACGCACTGAAGAATTAAGCTACAGGGTATCTTTTGAGAAGATGGTTGCAAATATCTCTACCAGCTTTATCAGCCATTCTCCAGATGCCATTAACGCCGGCATTCAAAAGGCGCTTCAAACCATTGGAGAGTTTATCAACGCTGAACGAGGCTACGTACTCCTTTTATCCCAAAAGCATGCGGGCATAGACCACCTTTATTCCTGGTCCACAAAGGAAGAAACAACGGATATAGGCATTCTACGAGGATCGAATATAATCGATATTCCAATATTCTACGAAACAGTTCAGAAAAAAGAAGGTTGCCTGATTTCCAATCTGGCTGATCTTCCCCAAGAGATTTTAAAACAAAACAATATCATTGCATCTATCGGGATAAAGTCTCTTGTTGTAGTTCCCATGATTTCCGGTTCCTTAGTTGTTGGCCTTCTGGTGTTTGATTCACTCTTTGAAGAAAAGCATTGGGCCGGAGATATGGTCTCGCTTATGAAGATTGCCGGCGAAACCCTTGGAAATGCTGTTGAAAGAAAAAAAGCGGATATGGAAAAAGCGGGTATGCAGGCACAGTTCCTGCGGGCGCAAAAACTGGAGGCGATTGGAACGCTGGCCGGAGGGATCGCTCATAATTTCAATAATTTGCTTGCAGTAGTTCAGGGAAACGCCCAATTGATTGAAATGGGATCTGATCCATCGAGTCTTCACTATGAACTGGCAAATGAAATCGAAATGCAAACAAAGACCGGAACCACACTGACCCGAGAACTCCTTGGTTTTGCAAGAGGAGGAAAATATGAGGTCGCGCCGCTTAATATAAATGAAGTGATCCAAACAACGTCGTCCACATTCGGCAGAACGAAAAAAGAAATCAGGATGCACAGCGCCTTGCAGGAAGACCTCCCTTTGATTGAGGCCGATCGGGGGCAACTGGAACAGATATTGATGAATCTCTATGTAAACGCCTCGCACGCAATGCCATCTGGCGGCGATCTTTACTTAGAGACAAGGTCTTTGTTTACTGCGCCAAAAGGCCGGGCGGCATCGCCTGGAGGTGAACCCAAAGAATATATAGTAATTTCCGTTAGGGATACCGGCTGCGGAATGGATGAAAAAACGCTTGAACGTATATTTGAGCCGTTTTTTACCACAAAGGAGATGGGAAAAGGGACAGGGCTGGGGCTTGCCTCAGTCTATGGTATAGTACAAAACCACAAGGGATTTGTTGATGTTAAATCAAAAGTGGGGGTAGGAACGACTTTTGATATCTACCTGCCATCATCAGGAGAAAAATCCACTAAACAACAGACAGCCGCCATTCATAAGACAGCAGATGGAGGAAAAGAGACAATCCTTATAATAGATGATGAAGAATCTTTCTTAAAGCTTACCGCCAGATACCTGACAAGGCTTGGCTACACGGTTCTTGCCGCAAATAACGGACAGGCGGGACTTGACCTTTACAAAGACAACAAAGACAAAATCGACATGATTATACTTGACATGATTATGCCTGACATGTCAGGAAGCAATGTGTTTGATGGTGTCAGGGGGCTTAATGCCTTTGTGAAAATCCTTTTGTCAAGCGGATATAGCCTGGAGGGGCAGGCAACCGAGCTTATGGATCGCGGCTGCAACGGTTTTATCCAGAAACCGTTCAACATCGAAGCTCTTGCCAATAAGATCAGGGAAATCCTAGAAAATAAAAACTAACCCCTAAATCAGATAGCTTCGCAAAAAGCTCCAGATGCAAGGCGCGTGAGTCGAGGAAGGGCGAGGATTTTTCTTGCGCAACGCAGCAGGTGGACTTTTTGCGAGGCTATCACAATAGCAAACGTTTCACGTGAAACATATATCCTATCCATCCCTCAACACACACGAGATATTGTCAAAAGGCGCCAACAGCCTGGGGCTTGAGCTGTCCGAACAGGCGATCGCTGATTTTGTTTGTTATATGGAGGAGATCAAGCGCTGGAACAATAAGGTAAACCTTACTTCCCTTGTCAAAGACCACGAGATTATCGTTAAGCACTTCCTCGATTCCATCGCCTTGGCTCCGCATTTATCCCCTGGCAGTTCCATTCTTGATATAGGCTCTGGCGCAGGAATCCCCGGAATACCCCTTAAGATAGTTCGCAAAGATATTAACATCACCCTTTTGGACTCTTCGCGCAAAAAGGTGCATTTCCTCAAGCACATAGCAAGAACGCTCAAGCTCTCCGGCGTATCAATAATAGAGGGAAACACTAGCGAGATAATACGTTCGCATACAGAAATGACCGGCCAATACAATGTGGTTATATCCCGCGCCATAGGGTCGCTTAAGGATTTTGTGAAATACGGCAGGCCGTTTGCGCAAGCTCCCGGCTGGCTTGTCGCATACAAGGGACCAGCCGGAGAGAAAGAACTATCAGACCTTCTGCCATGGCTTACGGAAACAGGGCTTGAACCATTAAAGCTTATAAAATACCGGCTTCCGTATATTGACGCAGAGCGGGTCTTGATTATCATAAG
>JAZDIE010000209.1:0-9319 GCA_043805295.1 Pseudomonadota bacterium | reverse complement strand
ACCTCCTACAAAATATAAATTAAGCACACTTAATCTAAAACAGTCAAGAGCGCGCGCCCAATCGGAACTGCCTGCTCGCATACGCGCTTTTTATCATACCTTCTGTCCATTCAGGGAATCCCAAGGCAAGGATATGAGAATACGTAGCCAGCACATTCTTATAACACACACCATCCCTATCTCCACAAATGCCTCTCCCACGCTCTACCTTAAACGCCAAATCCTGATGGACACCACGCCATTCCACAACCTTGGAATAATGGAACTCATGGCCGTGCAACCTCATACCTATATCAAATATCGGATTTTTTCGATCAACCTTTAGGTCTGTATAACCATGCGCCTGAGGATTTTTTAAAAGGCCAAAGGTAATAGGAAGCACACCGCACATAGGGTACTCGGCCCCGTCCATCAAAATTTTTTCGCCCAAATACATAAGCCCGCCACATTCTGCGTATATAGGAAGTCCGTTATGTGCAAGACGAAAAACAGCTTCCCTGAAACTCTTGTTTGCAGCCAAAACCCCGGCATGGGTCTCAGGAAACCCGCCTCCGATATACAAGGCGTCCAGTTCTGGAATACTTGAATCCAAAAGCGCACTAATAAAAACCAAATCAGCGCCGCACTCCTTCAAGGCATCCAGATTCTCCTGGTAGTAAAACTGAAACGCAGAATCCCTGACCACACCAATTCGCACCTTATGTATTTTTTCGCTGTGCTCCATGGAACAAGTACTATCCGTGTAGTTTAAAAAAGGCGCTGAACCTGAAATAGCTAAAATCTCATCAATATCAAGGTGCTTTTCTGCGATATCGCCAGATATGCAAATAGCCTTCTCTGCGTCTGAAGACTCTTGCTGAGGAACCAGTCCCATATGACGCTCAGGGAAAATACTACTTTTAAGCCTTGGAATAGCGCCTACTACTTTTATACCTGTATAGTGTTCAATGCTTTGACGAACGATCTCTTCGTGTCGTCCGCCTCCTATACGGTTTAGAATCACCCCCTTAATCATGATTTCAGGGTCAAACCTAATACATCCTAATACCAAGGCTGCTATAGTTCGGGTGCTTTTTGTGCAATCAATGACAAGAAGAACAGGTGATTTTATAAGCTTTGCAAGTTCAGCGGTGCTTGTAGTCCCATGAATATCCATACCATCATAGAGACCACGATTCCCTTCAACAAGAGAAATATCACCATCCAAGGCTTGTTTTTGAAAAGAAGAAAAGGCTTGTTCTTTGGAGGATAGAAAAGTATCAAGGTTGTAGCAAGGATGGCTGGCCGCGCAAGCAAGCCACCCTGCGTCAATGTAGTCAGGACCTTTTTTAAAGGGAATAACCTTTTTCCCCATCCTTCTAAACGACGCTACAATTCCCAACGAAACAATCGTCTTGCCAGCGCCTCCGCTTAAACCAGCAACTACAAGACGGGGAGAAGGCATTATTCTAGTAGTTATTCCTCGCCTTCGCCTTCAGCTCCTGCCTGAAGGCCAGCGCCTTTAAGCCCTATCATCGTAGTGCTTCCACTTGACCAGTATTCCAACAGTCCGTCTTGAACCATGCTGTTTACAATGTTTTTTACTTCTCTCGGTTTCATATCCGGAACCATTGAGTAGAAGTCTTTCAAGTAAAATTTACTCTTACCTTTTTTGGCTTTAAGCGCTTCCACTATAGTCTTTTTTATTTCTTCGCTCATAGCTTTCCTCTTTTCAGGCTCACTCCAAATGGAGCGGCTGGTTTTGGGTATTATCCAGAGCGTCATAAATTATAACGCTCTGGATAGAGTTTTACTTTAGATCACACCATCTAAAATTGGTTGATGTACGCCAAGTGGTATACGCAAACCGATAGTCGTCTATAATGTGATAGTCAAACGGAATCTCTGTTTTTTCAAAGAACTTCTCCCAGCCGATACGTTCGGCCCATTCGCCAAGACGCTCATATTTATTTGCGTCTTTTTCATAGGCCACCAGAATCTGCCTGATAGCTGCAACCGTCTTTGGCCAGCGAGGAGGCTCATTTGGAATAAACGGGATTACTACTTTTGAGAACTTAGGATCCCCTTTTCTGTGAGAGATCTTTCCTCCTACCATGATTGCTATGCCGTCCCCATCAGGATCGGCAAGCGGCATTGCAGGACACATTGTATAGCAATTCCCGCAAAACATACACCGCTCCTCGTTCACCGCAACGCTCTTTTTCCCTTCTACGGTAGCAGGCTTGATAGCTGCTGTAGGGCATGCGGCGATGGCAAGAGGTATTTCACAAAATTGAGAAAGTATCTCATGATCCATCATTGGCGGTTTACGATGCACTCCCAATATGGCTATGTCAGAGCAGTGTACTGCCCCACACATATTCAAACAGCATGCAAGCGCGATCCGCACCTGGGCCGGAAGCTTCATAGACCCAAAATATTCGAACAAGTCGTCCATAACAGCCTTGACAGGGCCGGATGCGTCGGTCGCAGGCGTATGACAATGCACCCATCCCTGGGTATGAACAATATTCGTAATCCCGGCGCCAGTACCGCCAACCGGAAATTTACAACTGCCGCCAGAGAACTTTCTAGCTGCCAGGTCTTTCAAAAGCGGCTCAACCTTTGCTTTGTTATCGACCATAAACTCAACATTATTCCGCGTGGTCCAGCGGACATAGCCACCACAGTGTTTATCTGCTATTTCACAGATTTCTCGAATCAATGTAATACTCATGATACGGGCGCCACCAACCCGCACTGTGTAGCATTCGGCGCCTGTTTCAGAGACATGTTTTAAAACACCCGGCTCCAAAATTTCGTGGTGCTTCCACTTCCCGTAATTTTCCTTGATAACCGGAGGGAAAAACTCCTCAAAATGTCTGGGGCCAATATCGGTAATTCTATCCTTCTTGGGATCTAATGGATCGTACGGCATTTAATTCACCTCCTACATAGCATGTTTCTTTCTAAATTCTTTAACATCACGTTTCCAACCGCCTTCGACCTCTTCTGCGCGCCAGAAAATATACGGGTTTGTTCTAGGCTCCTTGATCATGTGAATAATCGGTTCAAGTCCGACTTCTCTCAAAAACACAGGGAGCGTAACACGCTGAATCATCTCGCCAACGCGCTCACGATTCTTACCGTGTTCCATCCAGTAATCCCATATCTTTTCAATCACTTCCTTGATATCATCATACGGATCTTCCGCCTTGATAAACGGAACAATCAACGTAGCCATCTGGGCGCCTTCCAGGATAGGAGCTTTTGCCCCGCATAGCATGGAAAGACCGGTCTCTTTGCCAACCCTAATGGCGGCAGGCATGGTGTTAATGCAATGCATACACCTTGTACACTGTGAATTGTCTATGGTGAGCTTCTTACCGTCCCATTGCATACACTTCGCAGGACAAAGGGCCACCACTTCTTTTTGAATATCAAATGCCCCCCAATTCTTTCCTGCATGAGCGCCGGCGTTTGGAGCAATCTCCCCTCCAACATACGCCTTCACCGCTTCCTGGTCTATGCGGATATTATCACGCCATGTGCCAATAAAAGAAAGGTCTGACCGTGCAATAGACGCAACGCACCCATTAGGACAACCGTCAAACTTGAATTTGAACTTATACGGAAAAGCCGGTCTATGAAGCTCGTCCTGGTATTGCATAGTCAAGGCATGACACAAAGCTTGCGTATCATAGCATGCAAACTCGCAGCGCGCCCGGCCAATACAGCACTCGGGAGTACGCAGGTTTGATCCTGAACCTCCAAGGTCGTTCTTTAAATCATGGGTCAATTCATAAAAGAGCGGTTCCAGATGATCGGTCCATGTACCCAAAAGAACCAGGTCGCCCGTGGAACCATGCATGTTGGTCATGCCGCTTCCGTGTCTTTCCCATATGTCGCATAGCTTTTTTAAAAATTCGGTTGAGTAGAACTTGCTGGCAGGCTGGTTGACTCGAACTGTATGAAAGTGAGCCACACCGGGAAAATGTTTAGGCGAGTCAGAGTATCTTCCGATAACCCCTCCTCCATACCCAAACACACCCACGATTCCGCCATGTTTCCAGTGGGTGATTTTATCTTTGTAAGAAAGTTCAAGCTGGCCTAGAATATCATTACATGCATCAGTTTTCTCGGCCTGTTGCTTGATATCCGAGACAAAGCTAGGCCAAGGCCCGCTTTCGAGTTGATCTAATAAGGGAGTATCATGTTTAGGCATTAGATTACCTCCATTCCATGCAGTTTGCCGTTAAATCAGTTTTAAGAACTCTTTAAAAAACCTGAAAATTGCCTTTTTGTTAACCAGACCGCATTACACCTCCTCCCGTTAATTATTTTTGTTGATGGCTTTGTAAAAGCTCCATCTCAACTTGAGACCTTTTACAAATTCATTATTTGTCTCTATTTGAGGCAAATAAATCTTTTTAAAAAGATTCCACTAATAGGCATTTTTTGCTGTTTTTGTCAAACAAAAAAATAAAGGGGGACAACAGCTTGACAATCGCCTTTATGCAACCTTATTATAGTTTGTATATGATGTCAGATTATTACAAAGTTCTCGGGGTTGACCGGAATTCTTCTGATGAAGAAATCAAGAAGGCATACCGGAAACTTGCAATGAAGTACCACCCTGATCGCAACAAAGACGACAGGTCGGCTGAAGAAAAGTTCAAAGAAATCAGCGAGGCCTACGCTGTCTTAAGCGACAAGGATAAACGGAAGCAATACAACACCTTTGGCGCATCCGGCTTTCAACAACGCTATACCCAGGATGACATATTCAGGGACTTTAATTTTTCGGATATCCTTAAAGAATTCGGAATCGGCTCACAATTCTTCTCTGGAAAAAAATGCAGAAAACCTCGCGCTTCATCTTCCGGCTTTTCAAACAGCCCGTTCAATGGATATCAACATACAGGAGAACAATCATCAGGCAAAAGCGCTGACACCGTCTACACCCTAAAGGTTCCTTTGGAATCTGTAATTACAGGGACAATAGAGACTATTGCTATTTTGGATGAATCAGGAAAACAGGAACGAGTAAATGTTAAGATCCCGAAAGGAATGACTTCAGGCAAAAAGCTCCGGCTCTCCGGAAAAGGCCAGCACCCAGGACCGTTTGGCGGACATCGTGGAGATCTATACATTCAAATCGAGATAATCCCCCATCCTGTATTTACATTAGATGACCACAACCTCGTTATAGAACGTGAAATAAAACTGACTGATGCGCTTCTTGGGACAAGCATTAATGTTCCAACCATTGATGGGAAACAACTATCTCTAAAGGTTCCGGCTGGCACACGAAGTCATACAAAACTGCGCTTAAAAGGCTATGGTATCCCCTTTGCTGACAAGGAAGGAAGGGGGGATCAGTATGTTCAAATCAACGTATCCTTCCCCAAACATCTAACAAAAAAACAAAAAGACCTGGTCGTTCAACTGGCAAGCGCTGGGGTTTAACTACTCTTTTTTGCTAAGAATAGAGTCCTCTACCTCTACGGTATATTCTGACAAATCGCCTGAAAGCCCTTGAAAGACTATCATAAAAGGGACTTTCCCGCCCTGTGATATATCAATATTTACGTCGTTCATACCAGACTCTTTAGAAAGCCTGAAATTAATATCATCAATAGAAAGCGTAGCCAGCTCGTCAGGGGTGAATATATTCCCGCAATAGACGCTTTTTCTCTTTAAGACATTACCTGACGAGTCATACAATATACCTCTAACTCCAACATGGCTCCGTCTTTCAGAATAATCATTGCGGACAAAACCTTCTATTATATAGAGCTTGCCCGCCTTATTGCTTTCTTTAAAATAGCCTCTCACATCCAACAGGCCAATCTTCAAATTACCTGGATCGTGCTTTGGAAGTTCTACTGTTATTATTTTGGCCTTAGGAAGCTCCACCTTATCCATCATACCAAGAATGTCATAGTATGTAATAAGGTAAATTCCAGCGCCAATGGAGCCTGCTGCAATTAAAATCAATAAAAATATTGATATAATATTCGATCGCTTTTCAGTCCGAAAAAACGCCCCGTCTGGATTTACAATCCACTCCTCTGACTTAACAGTGGTAGGCGGGGGAGAATCCACCGGCGCTTCATCTGCGCTTATCACAGCCTCTACAGTAATCTCATCCAAAACTGGTTCGAGTTTTTCTCCTTCAATAGATTCCACAGATTCCACGCCTGGAGTAATGTGGTTAAGCACAACTTCAGAAGTAAAAATTTCTTCCACTCCTTCAATAGAACCTAAAGCAGGCCGCGCCGTTTCAGAGGGCTGATCTTTATTCTCTATAGCCATCTCAAGTTCCAGGTTCTCCAGCGCATCCTCTATAGCCGCGTACTCTGCGCTATCGCCCCCTCCTGCTTCCGGCGCTTCGACCTTGGCCTCATCATCAACAGGCGCTTCTATTCCAAAGTCAAGCGCATCCGCAATCTCAGGAATTTCCAGAGTAGATTCATCTTTTTGAATATCCGCCGCGTCAGACTGCGGAGAATTGACTTCCTGTTGCGGTTCAAGGTCATCCAGCGTAAGCCCTATATCAGGAAACTCATCGGACACTATTTCTCCTGAAGATCTAAAAACAGTAAAAACATGCTCGCACTTTGAGCACCTTACCTTTGAACCCTCATCCTTGACAGAATTGTCGTCAAGCTCAAACTTGCTTTGACATTTTTCACACGTTACAATCATCTATTATCCTCGTTAGTATTACAGGTGGGCTTTTATAGGCATTATTACAAGAAACAAAGTTCGCTAATCTCCGGCAATCCTCGATATTCTTCATTAAAGTCAAGCCCGTACCCCACCAGAAACCCTTTTTTTAAAAAAAAACCAGAGTAGTCAACAATAATATCCTTTTCTCTTCGCTCTTTTTTATCGATCAAGGCGCATATCTTTACTGAGCCAGGTTGAAACCTCATTAAGTGTTCTACAAGAAAAGACAACGTCAGTCCGGAATCGACAATGTCTTCTACTATTAATACATCAAGTCCTTTTATATCAAACTCAATATCTTTAGTAATTTTAATCTGCCCCGAAGATTTGGTATCGCCTCCATATGACGCCAGCCGCACAAAATCTATGGTTAAAGGGATTGAAAGTTGCCTGACAAGGTCTGCAAAAAACATGAAGGCACCCTTTAAAACCCCTACCAGCACCAGGTTTTTACCATTATAGTCAGACGATATTTTGTCCGCTAATGATTTAACCTTTTCTTGAATATCTTGTTCGCTTATAACCGTGTTAAGTGTAGGCATGTCAAGCATAACCTTTAAGTATTTTAAAAATTAAAATTCTGAGACTAATGCAGAGATTACAAAAACAGCCACTTCTGAACGAAAACCTCCCCTTTGGCTCAATCTCCACGTCAGACACATATTTTAATCCTCAAAATACTCAATCAGACAACATGTAGTCATTGCCCGACTTGATCGGGCAAACTAGGTATTAACCAATATCCCGGATCGTCCGATCAAGTCGGACGATGACTAATCTTCCTTGATCTTGAACCAAATTAAAAGTTTTCATTCAGGCACTATAACTATATAAGAAATGTTTCAGAAATGACAGGCAAAGTCAAGATAGTTTGTAAAAAGGCGTCAGGGAAACTACAGTTGCAAATATGTGTAGATTCAGTTATTTTAAATTGTTTTTTCTGACTTTTTAGATCAGGTTATTAAATAGCTCGCTAAGGCTAACCATGAAAAATCCGCTACTTGTCCCTGAACTCAGGGAATATATAGCCAACAACAACATCAAGGAACTTAAGACATTCTGTGAATCTGGTTCCCCGCCTGTTATTGCGGATTTTTTATCAGCGCTAACGCCAAACGAGGTATGGGAGGCGTTACGTTATGTTAGCCCTATAGTACGAGCGGAAATCTTCAGCTATCTGGATGAATATGTCCAGGTAGAGATGGCTGACACGCTTAAACGTGAAGACCTCGCAAGAATTCTCTCAGACATGTCCTCGGACGACCGAGTAGACCTGCTCAAACGCATGCCAGAAGACAGACGCGAGTATATAATACCTGCTATGGCTCAGGCAGAGCGCGAAGATATCCGCAGACTCTCAGCATATCAGGAAGGCACTGCCGGAGCAGTAATGACCTCAGAATATGCCACGCTTGGTCCGCACCTTACAGCAAGGGAGGCCATAGATCGCCTGCGCCGTGAGGCGCCGAATAAGGAAACCATATACTATGCCTATGTCGTAGACGAATCTCGAAAACTTGTGGGTTATGTCTCATTAAAAGACCTTATACTTGCCAAACCAGAAGCGCGCATTCAGGACATCCTGCATAATGAAGTGGTATTTGTACATACAATTGACGACCAGGAAGACGCAGCCCGCAAGCTACAAAAATACGATTTAATAGCGCTTCCGGTAATAGATAGCAGTGACGCACTGGTCGGAATCATCACCCACGACGATGCCATCGATATCATAACGCAAGAACATACGGAAGATATGGAAAAAATGATGGCCATATCCGGCGCGCATGAAAGCGGAGTTTACCTTAAGACTCCGGCTTGGGTTCATTTTAAAAATCGGGCTTACTGGATAGTAGGCCTTGCTGCAATGGGTCTTATCTCTGGCCTTATCATCCACAGCTTTGAATCATCCCTTATGAATTTGATGATACTTGCCTTCTACATGCCTATGATTGCCGATACCGGCGGCCATACCGGAAGCCAGTCTGCCACAGTGGTAGTACGCGCTCTGGCGCTCAAAGAAATTACTCCTAAGGATGCAAGGCTGATATTATTAAAAGAGTTTAAGGTAGGCATACTGCTTGCGTTGATCCTCGCCATTCTTTCCTGGGGCAAAGTAATGTTTCTCTCGGATCAAACAGGCATACCAGCGGGTTATTCCATTAATATGATCGGCTTAGTCATAGCTATAGCGCTCGGAATACAAGCAATTACCGCTACCCTGGTAGGCGCGATCCTTCCTATTGTTGCTGTAAAATTCGGCCTTGATCCGGCTATAGTGGCAAGCCCTGCGCTAACCACAATAGTTGATATTACCGGCCTAACTATATATTTTACTACAGCCAAATTATTGCTTAATGTATAGTGACTACTCAGGCAGATAGACTGAAGGTTGAAAGTTTTTAAGATGTTAGTTGTTAGTTGTTGGGCATAGTCTCAAATGGTGAGTTCCTACAGTCTAAAAGACTTCAGCCTAAACACCTGAGTAGTTACAATGTATAATTGCGCTTCATTATATTTGGTTGCATTCATAAATAGGTTCTATTATTATGGTAGTTGCTTCAGGTGGATAGACTGAAGCCAGAAGGCTTTTAGGGATAAATTT